>CAVKTR010000195.1:0-2042 GCA_963659325.1 Dysosmobacter segnis | reverse complement strand
TATTTAAAGTCAGTAGTCTTTAATGTTGCTTTGAAATGTTCGGAGATTCGCTTTCCTTGGCTTCCATCAAGTTGTAATGGCTGGATCTTATAATTTAATACAGCTTTACCAGTATATCCAGCAGTTTTTGGTGTGATTGTAACCGTAACGCCTTCATCAGTTACATTTGTTTTATCACCACTTACAACGATATTATACTTGTTCGCATCAATTGAACCACCACCTGATTTTTCAATCTGAGCAGCCGGAATAATCTGATCCTCACCATTATAAACAGGGCTGTAATCTGTATGCATACCAGCTAAGTCGTCATCCACAGCTGCATCAATTTGAATTGGATCAGATGTATATGACCAAACAGTTTTTCCATCATTAGCCTCTGCATAAACATAAAGGGTAACATCTTTTCCTGCATCAGTTCCTGTTAAGTCAAGCTTTTCTGTTGTTGTAACTCCACCAAGGGCTTCAATGCTCTCTGCCTTTTTTGCAGTTCCACCAATTTTCCATGCATAATAATACGTAACTCCTGTTGTAGAAGTTCCTTCTTTGGAAGATAATGTGAATGTTGCATATAACTTTTCGTCATCGTTAGTACTTGACTGTGACCTTGTCCAAACTATAGAGCTTTCAGTTAAAGATGCTTTATTAAGTTTGAAAGCAGGTGTTGTTATTTCATATCCATCTCCTGTTGTTACAGCTGTCTCTGCGGTATCAACATTTGTAGTATCTTCGACAGCTGGAGTAGCTTCAGTATCATCTGAGAATGTTTCTACATCTGCTGTTTCTGTTTCGGATGTAACAGCCGCGTCAGTTCCATCGCTGAACACATCCGCAGCCCAAACCGGCACATTAGAAGTAGCAAGCATTGCAACAACAAGTGACATACTTAATGTCTTTTTTGCCATGCCCTTCTTTGTGTTTTTAATCTTTGTCATGATTATAGTTCCCCTTTGCGTGGTGTACAGGTTACACGCCGCGGGAGATGGGGCGGGTTTGAGGGATTTACATATGCTTGTAGCGGTAAAAATATACTTATAAGTATGGTTTTTAATGCGGAAAATGCGAAATTTAATAGTTATATCTAAGCAGTCACCACACAAAACTCAATGGTGCATAAAAAATCACATATTTGGCTGACATTTATCTGTAACTTTTTCTTAATTTTTTTCAAAAAAAGACTTGCCATATATCTACTGATACTGTATTATGAAATACAAGAGGCGCCTCAATTTTTCTACATATTTCTTCAGGCAGTATCTGCCGTTGATCCCAAAGATAAAAAATACATGACTTACCAAAAATCAGGTATTTAACTAAACCCGTCAAAATGCTATAATACAGTTACAAAAGGAGTACGATATGAACAATACTATTTTTGACGATGTATTCCGTACGATGGTCGAGAAGATGCCTTATCTGGCGGTGCCGCTGATCAACGAGGTGTTCCATACCTCTTATCCGGAGGATGTGCAGATCACGCAGCTTCGCAATGAGCATCAGAAGGAGGATGGCGAGATCATCACCGATTCCTGTCTGTTGATCGGAAAGAAGATGTATCACATCGAATGCCAGAGTACGGACGATACGACAATGGCGATCCGGATGATCGAGTATGATTTTGCGATCGGTCTGGAGAATGCCGAGAAGCAGGGCCGCAGGTACCGGCTCGAATTTCCAAGGTCATGTGTGCTGTTCCTGAGAAGTTCGGGAAACACACCGGATCATCTGGAAGTAGAAGTGGTCTTTCCTGACGGTCACACTTACTTATATTCCATACCAACTATAAAACTGGCTGACTATACCAAAGACGGCATCTTTGAAAAAAATCTGCTGATGCTCCTGCCGTTTTATATTATGCGGTATGAGAAAAGAGGCCATGAATTTCAGGAAAACCCGGAGCAATTCCAGGTGTTGCTGAATGAATATGACGAGATCAGGACTAATCTGGAAAAGGAATTGTCGGAAACAGGTAAATCAGCACTGTATACGGATCTCACGAAACTGATCGTGAAGATCTCAGACTATATCTTCAAAAAGGAAGA
>CAVKTR010000194.1:0-2054 GCA_963659325.1 Dysosmobacter segnis | reverse complement strand
GAACTGCTCTTTTTCTCTACTCTGAATCTGATACTTTCCTTATGAATTATAACATTATTTTTGATATTTTTTAATCATTAAAGGTGAAGATATGAAAAAAAAGACAGAATGTTGATTTTTCATACCACATTCTGCCTTAGTTTCAGCAATCCCACTGATACTTTTTCATATCCACACAGCCATTTTCTTTGAACTCCACGCCCTCATCTTCCAAAAGAAAACGCTGCTCTCTCCATCCAGGCGCAATCCGTCCCATATGATTTACCACACGATGGCAGGGGAACTCACCATAATATTCCGCATGTGAAAGTACCCGCGCCACCAGTCTGGAATTTTTCTCTCTGCCGATCAAGCGGGCAATCTGACCATAGGTAGCCACATTTCCTTCCGGGATTTCCTCTACCACGGATAAAATTTCATATGCAAGATTATCGTCTAATACTTTTTCCGTTTTCATATTACAATTTGTTCCCTTTTATATCGTTTTCTTTCCTGCTTTGCATAATTTCAGGATTCTTGGCCGATTATACCGCTGCATAATAGCAAACGAAAGATCCATTAACGCTGACAGTATTGATGTAATCAAAAATACCCAAAATGCTCCAAATGCTGGAACCGTAAGCAGCGGAAGAAAACTGAATACCACAATCACTTCGTGACTTACCTCCGCCTGACACATAGCTCCCGCAATTTCTTCCGGCGTATGTAATCTCAGATCAAAATAACTCGGTTCATAAGTCGGCATCTTATTTTTCCACTGCTTTACACGCAGCTTCTGATATAATTTCTTTTCCCATTTTTTCTGCTGATACCACTTTCGGGACAGATCCGCCTGATTATGCATCGCGTGGCTGAAAATCCCCGCCACCGCATAACGCATAACAAAATGAAAACTGATCGTTCCTGCCGTGATAGCCAGTGACAATATCACGCCATTTTCTGTTGTCCTATATAAAATTGTAAATATGATAGTTGCCAGAACGACAAGTATTGTCGTGGTTTTCATTGCTTTTTTCACAGTGGTAATTCCTTTAAATTTTTCTAGTATTTTTCTGCATTCTCTTTATAATCGTCCACGGAAATATTTGCTGCATTACAAGCCTGTTCCAAAGGGAAATCAAAATCCCGCATTAAATTTTTAACCGTTGTAACGGCATTAAATACGATTCCTTCCCTTTTTCCTCTTTCCTCAATCATATCAAATGCTTTACTTCTCATAGCCACTTTACCTCCTTCTACTGTCTCGACTATTTTACTCCATCTATCATCCACATAATAACTAATCGCATCTGCAATTAATTTATCTATTGCTGTCATGCCCGTAAAAAATTTCGTCAGCTCCGCCTCATCTTCTTTATAACGTATACTCTTCAACAATTTTCCAAAATCCGATTGAAACTTATCAAAATCTTCAATTTTGTTTGGTTCAATCAGATTGATCTTATAGTCTGGTACACATTCCAAGATTTTTTCATCAACTTCTTCGGAAAACATATCATGCAAAGATCTTGCTCCCATCCATTCATCTGTTCCATAATAAATCACAAGCGTAATGACCGGTATTAATTTATCCGTATATTTCCATCCCGATAAAAACTCGGCTCTGGTCATTTTTACCTGTTGCCCTTCTTTTCTCTGTTTCCGATATTCATTTGCAACCTCTTCTGCCTGTTTTGTGTAACGAAGTGTATCATACAAGAGCGACCTTAATGGCATTGCCGTATGTATCTCTGTCTGGTTTTCCACTCCCAACAACACAAAATAATTTTTTCCATCTGTTTTAATAAGTGCCTTCTTTAATACATCCCTGTACTTTATCCAAAACTCATCTGATCCCATCTCCGGATCTTCCAATTCAATTTCATCCGGACTGATATCCTCAAGACTATCCGGTTTTATCAGTACTTCTCCTCCAAATAGCCCCGCATTAAATGCATCTGCAAAATACGTATTGTTGCTCATTAGTTTTTTCCCAATAGCGTCTGATTTTCCCATATTTTTCCTTGTATGATAATTAGGAAGTTAATTATCACACGTTTCCTTTCTTTTAATAT
>CAVKTR010000193.1:0-2062 GCA_963659325.1 Dysosmobacter segnis | reverse complement strand
TCGGCGGAGCATTTGTGAAGGAGACCGTATAAAAGCTTCTGATTATGATAGAGAAGCGGATTTAATTCGTGTGGAAGTGTAAAGACCACATGAAAATACGGCGAGTCAATGACCTCAGCTCTACGCTTGTCCACCCAGAGCTCCTTTTTTACAGCCTGACAGTTCGGACAGTTACGGTTACGACAGGAATTGTTATGGTATTCGATGTGACCGCAATCGGAACACTGGCTGATCGTGGCACCTAAAATGCCGGTTTTACAGTTCAGTATGGCATGAGAAGTTTTGAACTGCTCACGGGACTGCAGATGATGTTCCGAAAAGTCCGCATAGGAATAGTTCCAGACCTGCTGGATTTTTGAATCACTCATGACCATCACCGTTCATTAAAATATCAAATGGACTGGTCGCTGTCTGTTTACTGCTGACGGCCAGATGAACATAGATGGTCGTAGATTCCAGAGATTTGTGGCCAAGCAATGTTTTTATAGTCATAAGATCAATCCCGTTTTCATAGAGGTGTGTTCCAAAAGCGTGCCGAAAGGAATGGCAGGTAAGGCGTTTTGGCCATCCGAGTTCCACCTCGTGCTTTGCGATATGTCTGGAGAGATAAAAGGTGTCAATGGGTTTTGAAGGATCTCTCTGTTTTGGGAAAAGGTAACCGGTAGGTCTCCCACAGACAAACCAGTACTCGGTACGGATGTCAAGCGCCTGTTTGGAAAGGATGGCATAACGGTCAGAACGATTTTTACCATGAGTGATGTGGATGCGCATGTTTTTGCGTTGGATGTCTTCGTAACGGAGATTGCAGACTTCACCAATACGGAGACCGGAAGAATACATGAGTGCAACCATAGCCTTCGGTTTGATATCTGTCATGGTAGAAATGAAGATTTTCGTTTCTTCTTTTGTAGGGACAAAGGGTAGATAGGTATTAAACTTACGCATAGGAAGCTGTGTCATCCCAAGGCTTATGAAGAACATAAAGAGTGAAAAAACGCAGTTGGGAAATGGCAGTATTAATAGTACGATCAGAAAGATTCCGTCTTGATTGAAGAACTTCGATAAAACGACGCAGTTCTTTGTAAGAGACTTGGGAAGGTGTCTTATGAAGTGTATTTTTAATATAATCGAGATAAGCAGAAATATAAGTCTGGTAAGATTTCATTGTATGATCGGTAAGACCATGAAGAGAAATCATTTTTTTGTAACGTTTTAAATAATCCATGAAATAACCTCCTGAAAAATGTGAAAGATAAAGTGGCATCACAAAAGCAGGTGGTGGTCTGGATAAAAAATAAGATATGTAATTGTTAAGTCTAAAAAAACATGATAAAATACGCATAGCAGTTCTTGTTGTTGTGTGGTTGTTTGAGTGTGGTAACTTAACAATACAACATAAAAACAAAAACTGCTATTTTAATTTTAAAAAGTAGTGGTTTGATGTACTTAGGCCTAGCCGTCGCGCTAGCGACTTGGTACAATTATGTTAAAGCATCGGAAGTATGCGATTTTATAACTAAGGGAACGACTCCACCATCAGGCGAAATTTTTGAGAAATACGAAGAAGGAAGAGTTCCATATCTAAAAGTTTATAACTTGAGCTTAACGGGGGATTTGCTTTTTGATGATGAACCTCAGTATATAGATATAAAAACTCACGAAGGAAAATTGGCAAGATCAAAGGTGTATCCAAATGATGTACTTATGAATATTGTTGGCCCGCCTTTGGGAAAATTTGCTTTAGTGACAAATGAATTTGCGGAGTGGAATATCAACCAGGCAATAGCAATATTCCGAGCAAGAGAAAACGTACTACCCAGATTTTTGATGGTAGCTTTAATGCAACCGGATGTTTTACAACCATTTTTGCAACAGGCTGTTGGCATTCGACAGTTAAACCTTAGCTTGGAGCAGTGTAGAAATTTAGAAATTCCATTGCCTCCAATAGAACTCCAGGAGCAGTTTTCCACCTTTGCAGTTCAGATCGACAAATCAAAACATTTGCAGCATATCGCCTTGGGCGCGTGCCACGAGGCAACAAAAATATATGAACAGGAGAGGA
>CAVKTR010000192.1:0-2110 GCA_963659325.1 Dysosmobacter segnis | reverse complement strand
GAGAAGGTATTTTTTACTATGGGGGTAGCAAAAAACTATATAATGTATTGGGGGTTTTTACAGTTATTATAATAGCAAAACCGTCTGTGTAAGTGTGCACAAACTTGTTTTTTTATTTCACATTTTTTTGTTCAATCCGCACATTACCATTTTGTAACTAATTCTTCGCCAGTATGAAAACTGTCGCAATAATAAACGCAAAACCAAGAATATCCATCGGCATAAACACCGTATCCAGGAAAACAGCAGAACAGATTGTCGCCATCAGCGGTTCTACACAGCCCAGCATATTTCCGCGGGCCGGTCCCACCAGACTCGTTCCCTTCAAAAACAGAGTAAATGCCAGTACAGTACCAACCAGCACGATCAATGCTGTGATTGCCACCGTTACCCAGTCAAACTGCACCGATATTTTCCACACCCGCATGATAAAGAAAAATGCGATTCCGCCGGTCAGCATACCGATTCCTATTGGGATAATGCTCCCCCAGTCCGCCAACAGCTGTTGAGGGATCAGTATATAGAGTGTGGCCGCTACCGCCGCCAGAAATCCCCAGAGCAATCCTTCCTTCGATATATAAAGGGAAGTAAAACTTCCATGGGTTGCTACCAGAAACGTTCCCACCAAGCAGGAAATGATCGCAATATTTTCCCGCAAAACCGGCAGTTTTCTTTTTCGCAGGCAGACGATCAGTAATACAAAAATTGCCGACAGATACTGCAGTACCGTAGCCGTTCCTGCATTTGTTTTTGCAATAGCGGTCAGATACGCATACTGCGTAAACATCAGACCACCGATACCAAACACGATACAATGCAGCACCGCATTCGGCGTCCGCAGAAACAGTTTTACATTTGGACGATACCGCATAACCATAAAAAGGCACAGGATGATACCTGCTCCAATCAATCTGATATCCGTCAAAAGTCTCGTATCCATTCCGCGGAATGTACACAGATATTCTCCGCATGTTCCGGAAATTCCCCAACACGCCCCGCCAATAATTGTATAAATCACACCTTTTTTGTATTGATTCATAATGTTGCTTTCTCCTGAAGTATTATTATTCATTCACTCATCCATGGACTGTTTTAAAATCATGCATTCTTCTGCTCATTTCCCAAATGAACTAAAATATAATCATGATGCACTGCTTTTAAATAAGTAGTAAAAACATCGCTTGTTTTCAGTTTCAGACTGGAAGTATTGATACAAGGATGGCATCCCACATATTCTCCTTCCAATACATCCGCATCCACCAGAAGCTGTACCTGATTTTCTGTATCATTCATCAGCCCCATGACGCTGACAGATCCCGGAGTGATATCCAGGAATTTTTCCATATATTCTTCCGGTGCAAAAGACAGACGTGCACTCTGAATCTGCGCAGACAGCTCCTTTGTTTTAAACGGCTTATCTCCCGGCATCATCAGCAAATAAAATTTTGTCTTCTGACGATTGCATAAAAACAGATTTTTACAGATCAGCACCTCCAGGATCCGGTCGATCTCATTGCAGTCTTCCATTGTACCTGCCGCTTCATGATCGGTCCGCCAGTATTCGATTCCAAGTTCATCTAACAGATCGTATACCCGTACTTCTTTTTCCAGACGATTTTCCGTATCCAATGGTCTTCCTTTGCGTAATTCCATCTTAAAATTCCTTCTTTCTTGCCTTTTGTCAACATTTTTATTTTTTCTTTATACTTTTAACATGATTCTTTTAGAATTGATTCTGTTTCTTTTAGAATTTTGACATATTTTGCTCACATTTATTGAGTATTATGATACTTGTCAAAAGGAAATCTACTTTATTTTTGATAAACATTTTCATAACTCAATCTCCCTATGTGAAGAACAGCAGTCGCGTGGCTGCTGTTTTTCTTTGTCTACTTCTTTACCATGCTAAAATATTTTTTTACATACCAAAAAGGATGCTCCCATTCAGGAACACCCCTTTTGGTATATTTATTTCATATACCTTCAAAACTTCATACAGCTGAGATTTCTTCAATCAACTTTATTCACTTCGAAAAGCTGTCAATCGGAATCTCTTCTTTCCGTCACCATTCAATTTCTCATTGTTGTTCATAAGGAAGTTCGATTCACT
>CAVKTR010000191.1:0-2166 GCA_963659325.1 Dysosmobacter segnis | reverse complement strand
GCGCCAATAAGGCACAGCAGGGAACCCATATCTACACTTACGACAACCTGAACCGGATGTCTACCAGCGATATCGCCAAGACAAAGACCACTTACACCTATGATACCCTTGGCAACTTGGTATATGAAAAAATCAAAAATAAATCGGTTGATTACCAGTACAATGAGCTGAACCAGCTTGTAAAACGCACGGACAGCCAGAATCAGACCTATACTTACCAGTATGATAAGAGAGGCAACCGGATCGCTGAAACCGGCAAGAAGGAGTCCAGAGCATTTGTCTATGATGAGACCAACCATCTGGTAGAGGGAACCAACTGGAAGGGTGATAAGTCCGCATACACCTACAACGCACTGTTTGTGAGGATCAACAACACCCAGACCAGTCATTCCGGCAGCGTATACAGCCGGGACTATGTGATCGATTACACCAGCCTTGAGCGGGACGACCTTATGATCTATGCAGAAGGTGACGGCCAGCTTGACTACGTGCAGAGAGAAGTGTATGCTGGTAGTGAGAGGATCGAACAGTTCACAGATCGGTCCAACGGCGGATATGAGCGGACACTGTATGTCCATGAGGATGTGCAGGGCAACACCCGGTACTATACCAAGACCAACGGCAACAGCTTCGCTGAGCTGACCTATGATGCCTGGGGTATGCCGGTAAGCCCGAATAAGCTCCTGAATAACGACCATGGAAACTATGTATATGCGACGTACACCGGTCACATATTTGATACCACGCTGGATATTTATTTCGCTGAGGCACGGTTTTACGATGCCCAGACGAGGACGTGGCTTGCCATGGATCCGATCAAGGACGGCGGCAACTGGTATCAGTATTGCTTTAGCAATCCTGTAACAAATTGGGATCCGACTGGACTTTCTGCAACAGCGGCATTTGAAGTATATGGCTGTGCATCAGCAACAGATTTAATGCTTGGTGTAAATCAGGCAATGGCATTTCTTGGAAATGCCGTTGAAAAAGTCGGAACTGTAGTTGCCACAGCAATCACTGCTATGACAGCTGCCGTAGCGGCTGCGGGTGCAGCGGTTGTCACATTGCCTACAGCTGCCATCGTTGGTGGAGTAGTTATCATCACAGTAGTTATTGTTGGTGTTGGTGTTTATGTATGGAGTGGCACTAAAGAAGAGGCAACAGGTGCAAATTCAAAATTAAAGCAGGATGTAAAAGGACAAGTATCAGCTGCTTCTGGTGCTCCATCCCCAGACAACAATGATGATAAAAAATCAGACAAAAATGATAAGGATAAAGTAAAACCAGAGTCGGCTGTAAAAGGAAGCAAAAAACATGGTGTAAAATGGAAAGAAGGTCCTGCGAGAGCCAAAGCTACTGGTACACCCCAAGGACAATGGTCGGAGTCAGATCTGGATTATGCTACAGAAAAAGCGAATACTCTAAAGCCAGGTGAAAACGGTTATTTCGATTTACCAGAAGGCTCGAAATCAGTTGTTCATATGCCTGACGGTACAACTCAACCTGCAACACGAATGTGGATAAGAAATAATGGAACGGGAACATGGCATGGGTATCCAATGCCATAATTAAATCAACCAAAGCATTTGCATATTTTATGCAAATGCTTTGGTAAAGGAGATAGATATATGTATTTTTGTATTCAAGTAGGAAATCCTTGTTTTTCAAATGAAAAAAATGAAGAAGATAAAAGTTTATCAGACGCAATAGAAAGTTCATTTATATTAAACACAGAAAATTCTATTATGATATGGAATCATATTTGTATTCCGCTTTCGTATAAATATGATATTAGTTATATGATAAATGATATATTAGAATTGCTATCTCTTTTACTGATGAAAGATTCTGGAGAACTAAAAATAGGATGGCTTCCAGACACGTTTAGATGTGATTGGAATATTTCTTGGACATCTCAAAATGTTAAAATCGTAGTTGATTGGCAACATGTAGTTGGAGATTTAGAAAAAATACTGATTACAGTTCCAGAATTGATATTAAAAAAAGATGAATTTGTATCTGAGTGGAAAAAGCTTTTATATAAAATCATTCAAGCCTTAAATAATTCTAAATACAATACATCTGAAATTTATAATATGAATAAACTTATCTGCAAATTTCGGCTCAACGGTGTGAGCTTTTCGTTTGAACCGGTGTGACCATAAC
>CAVKTR010000190.1:0-2217 GCA_963659325.1 Dysosmobacter segnis | reverse complement strand
CTGAGTTTTGCGAGTTTGGCGCGAGTGGAAAACGACCAGCTTTTATCGGAGTTGAGAACGAGCGCGATAAAACCGAAGCAAAATGAGGGCAGTGAACGTCTAGTGAGTGAGGAAACTTTCTCTGATTTTTCTTGAAATATTAAATTTTAGCCAATTTACGTTAAATTGTGTAATGTATAATTTTAGCCGGATTTCCCACAACAACCGCATTGTCCGGCACGTCCTTAGTCACGACAGAACCAGCGCCAACAACCACATTATTTCCAATCGTTACGCCCGGCAGCACCACACAGTTTCCACCAAACCACACATTATCACCAATCGTGATCGGTTTTCCATACACATAATTTGCCACCCGCGTCTTAGAATCCATCGGATGATTTACCGTGTAGAGACAAGTCTGCGGTCCCATCAGGCAGTTATCGCCAATCGTAATAGGCGCAGCATCCAGCATCACACACTGAAAATTCGCAAAGAAATTTTTGCCCACATGGATATGAAATCCAAAATCACAGTGGAACGGAGGTTTGATAAAAATATCATCGTCGCAGTCTCCGAACAGCTCTTTCAGAAGTGAGAGACGAAGCTCAGTTTCATCCTCTGTGGTTGAGTTAAAACGGTCGGCCAGTCTGCGAGCATGTTTTTTTAGTTCTCCGATTTTTTCATCGCTGTTCCAGAACATTTCACATGCTTCCATTTTTTCAAATTCTGTACGTGTGTCCTTTTCCATAGTAAGCCTCCTTTTTATTTATGTTCGATTATTTTTCTTACGCTGAAATACTTCCAACGGAATCTGTGCCAGAATAACTGCAATAAAGATCAGCACACAGCCAAATAATTCCCGGCCACTTAAACGTTCGTGCAGGATCACCCATCCGCCAAGCACGGAAAATACGGATTCCAGACTCATCAGCAGAGATGCAACGGTCGGATTTAAACCTTTTTGTCCAACAACCTGCAGTGTATAACCGGCTCCAGAAGAGAGGATTCCCGTATAGAGCAGAGAAATCAGTGCAGCAGGAGCAGTAAATGCTGCCAGCATGGACGGAATATTTGCAAGGGAATGCTGCAGATCCACGAAAAATGCAGGAATCAGTGAAATGATACCGGCCACCAGAAACTGTACACAGGATAGTTTTATGCCATCCACCAATGGTGAAAAATGATCTACACATAAGATGTGCAGAGAAAATCCGAAGGCACAGAGCAACAGGAGCAGATCCGGAAGCTGAAGGGAAAAAGATCCCTTTATGCACAGCAGATAAAGTCCGACTAATGTCAGCGCAATGCCAATCCAGATATTCCAGCCACATTTTTTCCCGAAAAACAGTCCAAGCAGTGGTACGATCAAAATATAGCAGGTCGTTAAAAAACCGGCTTTTCCGGCAGTAGAACCGTAAAAAAGTGCCAGCTGCTGTAAGGTGCTGGCAAATCCAAGAATGATACCACAGGAAATGCCGCCGGCCAGCAGTGCTTTTTTCTGTTCCGGCGAGGTTTTCTGTCGGGAGGCACCATTTTTTTTGCTGAACAGTAATATTACCGGACATAAGACAGCGGCACCCAGTAAAAATCGGATGCCGTTGAATGTATATGGACCATATTTACCGCCTTCGCTTTGTGCAACAAAGGCAATTCCCCAGATGAAAGCTGCCAGAACAAGCAGAAACGAATTCCGTTTTTGCAGTGCTTTTGCTTTCATAATAATAATCTTCCTTTCATTTTTTGGTGGTTATTCACATACGTGCTCCAGCCCCTGAGCCATGATGGTTGCCACATGGTCATCGGCCAGAGAGTAGTAGATGGTTTTACCGTCACGGCGGAACTTGACCAGTGCGGACTGCTTTAAAATCCGAAGCTGATGTGAAATCGCACTTTGTGTCATGGACAGTGTATCGGCAATGTCCTGTACGCATAATTCCTGTTTGGAAAGAACGGATAAAATACGTATTCTGGTCGGATCGCCAAATACTTTGAATAAATCAGCGAGCTGATATAAAGTTTCATCATAATTGGAATCGTCCATATTTGCTATTCCCATGGTATTGTATCCTCCAAATCGAAATTATTTTCTGTCAATCGTTTTCGTGCAGATAAGAAACGTGCTGATATCAAGAACTGATCGTGCGATATCAGCACATTTTCCTGCATAATGTATTTATTTTAACTTAAAATGAAAGGTAAGTCAAATTTTAAGTTGGGATGCTATTTTACTTTTAT
>CAVKTR010000189.1:0-2280 GCA_963659325.1 Dysosmobacter segnis | reverse complement strand
GTATCTTTGATGGAGATACGTTTTCCAGTTCCGTTCCATCCTGTATTTACAAGGTAAGCTTTTGCTCCGCTCTTCTCCATTTTCTTAACAAGCTCTTCAGCATATTTTGTCGGATGAAGCTCAAGGAAAGCCTGTCCGAAGCATGCGGAGAATGTAGGTGTCGGCTCAGTGATTCCACGCTCTGTACCAGCTAATTTTGCTGTAAATCCGGACAGGAAGTAATACTGTGTCTGCTCCGGTGTCAGAACAGATACTGGCGGAAGTACGCCAAATGCATCTGCGGACAGGAAGATTACATTCTTAGCTGCCGGTGCGGAAGAAACCGGGCGAACAATATTTTCAATATGGTTGATCGGATAAGACACACGGGTATTCTCTGTTACGCTCTTGTCAGCGAAATCAATTTTGCCCTCTGCATCCAGAGTAACGTTTTCAAGAAGTGCGTTACGTTTGATCGCATTGTAGATATCCGGCTCAGACTCTTTATCAAGGTTGATAACTTTTGCATAGCATCCACCCTCGAAGTTGAATACACCGTTGTCATCCCAGCCGTGCTCATCATCACCGATCAGTAGACGTTTCGGATCTGTGGAAAGTGTTGTTTTACCTGTTCCGGAAAGTCCGAAGAAAATCGCTGTATTCTCACCATTCATATCTGTGTTTGCAGAACAGTGCATGGAAGCGATACCTTTTAATGGAAGGTAATAGTTCATCATGGAGAACATACCTTTTTTCATCTCTCCACCGTACCATGTATTTACGATAACCTGCTCACGGCTTGTAATATTGAACATAACTGCTGTCTCAGAGTTCAGACCCAGCTCTTTGTAATTCTCAACTTTTGCTTTGGAAGCGTTGTAAACGATGAAATCCGGCTCGAAGTTCTCAAGTTCTTCGTCTGTCGGTCTGATAAACATGTTTGTTACGAAATGTGCCTGCCAAGCAACCTCAACGATGAAACGAATGGCCATACGTGTGTCTTTGTTTGCTCCGCAGAATGCATCTACTACATACAGTTTTTTGTTGGAAAGCTCTTTGATTGCAAGATCTTTTACTGCGCTCCATGCTTCCTGTGTAGCCGGATGGTTATCGTTTTTATATTCATCAGAAGTCCACCATACAGTGTCCTTGGAATTCTCATCTACTACAATATATTTATCTTTCGGAGAACGACCTGTATAAATACCTGTCATAACATTAACTGCGCCAAGTTCGCTGACCTGACCTTTCTCATAACCTTCCAGTTCCGGTTTTGTCTCTTCCTCAAATAATAATTCATAAGAAAGATTGTGAACAATCTCTGTTGTGCCGGTAATGCCGTATTTGCTTAAATTGATTTCTGCCATTTTACCTACCTCGTCCTTTCGTTCTTTAATGTAATAGAGTACTTAATTCGAACCTATACTATCATTAATACCAGAATTTGTCAATAATTTATCAATCTTCTGCATCAATTTTGTATTCAAATCCGTACAAAATATACAATACAAAAAAATACGACCAGAAGTCAAGCAATTTCCCTCAAAATTTTTCCCTCAACAACAGAAAATGTTACTGTTCACAGGTATGTGTGTATTATATACAAAAATTGAGGGCTTGTCAAAACGAACCAAGCCCTCAAAAAGTCAGTATTTATGCGGTTTTCTTAGAACTTACCAGCTTTAGCTGCTTCCTCAACACTAACTGCTACAGCAACTGTAGCACCTACCATCGGGTTGTTACCCATACCGATCAGACCCATCATTTCTACGTGAGCCGGTACGGAAGAAGAACCTGCAAACTGTGCATCAGAATGCATACGTCCCATTGTATCTGTCATACCATAGGAAGCAGGACCTGCGCCCATATTATCCGGATGAAGTGTACGTCCTGTACCACCACCAGATGCTACTGAGAAGTATTTTTTACCCTGCTCAATACACTCTTTTTTGTATGTACCTGCTACTGGATGCTGGAAACGTGTCGGGTTGGTGGAGTTACCTGTGATAGATACACCAACGTTCTCATGATGCATGATTGCAACACCTTCCTGAACATCATCAGCACCGTAACATTTTACGGAAGCACGAAGTCCTTTGGAATATGCTTTCTCATATACAATGTTCAGTTTTGCTTCTTTGTAGTCATATTTTGTCTCTACAAATGTAAAGCCGTTGATACGGGAAATAATCTGAGCTGCATCTTTTCCAAGACCGTTCAGGATAACACGTAACGGTTTCTGGCGTACTTTGTTTGCTTTCTCAGCGATACCGATAGCACCCTCTGCTGCTGCGAAGGACT
>CAVKTR010000188.1:0-2407 GCA_963659325.1 Dysosmobacter segnis | reverse complement strand
TTGGGGGAGAAAATATCGGACTGGTGATCATGATCGTTGGTGCGGTGATGATCGCTGCGAGCATGATCCGGGATATGAGAAAATAAAATAGATAAAAATAAGGTATGTCTATTGAGGATATAAAAAAGAGCGCAAAACGAACAATCGTAGTTGCGCTCTTTTTTAGCGGAGAAGGAGGGATTTGAACCCTCGCGCCGTGTTACCGACCTACTGGTGTTCGAAGCCAGACCCTTCAGCCACTTGGGTACTTCTCCAAAAATATCTTATATCTGATGTATTTATCTAATATATTTTACATCCGATATAGCCTTTGGCATTTTTGGATTGCTAAAGACTTAATTAGTATAAACATTTTTCAAAGGTTCGTCAATCCCTGAAAAAAGCTCGCTTGCGAGCGATACTTCTTGAACTTTGTTCAAGAAGGGGAAATTTTTCAGCGGTCTTGTAATCCCCTGGTTAATTTGATAAAATTCAGAACATACGATGTGTTTTTTTCACAGATTGTTTTATAATACTTTATAACAGAGATGTGCAGAGAAATATGTTATGTGTTACATGATGCACACCTTGTAGCAAGAATACTAATGGCATTCTTGAGTGATTTAGAACAGATCAGATTTCTAAAATATAAGAATGTTATCTGTCTGAAAAATGAAATGATAAAAGTGCAAAAATAAAACAGGGTAATCTGATAATCTGTGAACTGAGAGAGGAGCGGAAACAATGAAAAGAATCGGAATGCTGACAAGTGGCGGAGACTGCCAGGCTTTAAATGCTGCAATGCGTGGAGTGGTAAAAGGATTAAATACCAATCTGGATGAACTGGAGATTTACGGTTTTTACGATGGATACAAAGGACTGATCTATGGAAATTATCGTCTGCTGACATCCAAAGATTTTTCCGGAATCCTGACGAAAGGTGGAACGATTCTCGGAACATCCCGTCAGCCGTTCAAATACATGCGTGTGCCGGATGCAAATGGTCTGGACAAGGTAGAGGCAATGAAACACACTTACCACAAACTGAACCTTGACTGTCTGGTAATTCTCGGCGGTAACGGTACACAAAAAACGGCAAACCTGCTTCGTGAAGAAGGTTTGAACATCATTCATCTGCCAAAAACGATTGACAATGATATTTACGGTACGGATATTACTTTCGGTTTTCAGAGTGCACTGGGCATTGCGACAGGCGTTATCGACTGCATCCATACCACAGCAGCTTCCCACAACCGTGTATTTATCGTGGAGATCATGGGACACAAAGTTGGCTGGCTTCCGCTTCATGCCGGTGTGGCAGGCGGTGCAGATATCATTCTGATTCCGGAGATCCCATATGATATTGACAAAGTCGTAGAGGCGATCAACAAACGGGGCAAAGACGGAAAAGGCTTTACAATCCTGGCGGTTGCCGAAGGCGCGATTTCCAAAGAAGATGCAAAACTTTCCAAGAAAGAGCTGAAAGCAAAGAAAAAAGAAACGAATTATCCGTCTGTTTCCTATGAGGTGGCAGCGCAGATCCAGGAACGCACCGGAAATGAAGTCCGCGTTACCGTTCCGGGACATATGCAGCGTGGTGGCAGCCCGTGCGCTTACGACCGCGTTCTGTGTACACAGCTTGGCGCACATGCGGCAAAACTGATTCTGGATGAGGATTATGGTTATATGGTTGGCACGATCGATGGCCAGACCAGGAAAGTACCTCTGGGCGATGTTGCAGGCAAACTGAAAATGGTTCAGCCAGATTGCCAGCTCATCGAAGAAGCAAAATTAGTGGGAATCTGCTTCGGAGATTAAATAATCCCATAATATAAAAGTAGAATGCAATGAAGTAGAAAATGACTGCAGAAGTTGCATCAAAACGCGTTACTGAAAGTTAGAAAGGAGCCGCTATGTCTTATACGGCTTTATATCGAAAATACCGTCCTTCTGAATTTGAGGATGTAAAAGGACAGGAGCATATCGTTACAACATTAAAAAACCAGATCAAAGCAGACCGTATCGGACATGCCTATCTGTTTTGCGGCACCCGTGGAACTGGAAAAACCACGGTGGCAAAAATTTTTGCCAAAGCCGTAAACTGTGAGCACCCGGTGGACGGAAGTCCCTGCGGGGAATGTGCTTCCTGCAAGGCCATCGCAGCAGGCTCATCCATGAACGTCATCGAGATCGATGCGGCATCCAACAACGGTGTGGAAAACATTCGACAGATCCGTGAGGAAGTTTCCTATTCCCCGACACAGGGAAAATATAAAGTATACATCATCGATGAGGTTCACATGCTTTCCATCGGAGCCTTCAACGCTCTGTTGAAAACACTGGAAGAACCGCCATCTTATGTTATCTTTATTCTGGCAACGACGGAATCGCACAAGATTCCGATCACGATTCTGTCCCGTTGTCAGAA
>CAVKTR010000187.1:0-2467 GCA_963659325.1 Dysosmobacter segnis | reverse complement strand
GGAGCTTCTTGTATAATTTAAATATAAGGAATTCCAAGAAAGAAGGTTGAGAAAAAAATACCTCAGAGTAAAATAAGATTACTGACTTTGCACGGTTAGTAAAAATCTTATTAAACAGTGAGGTACTTGAGATGAATTATAACACACAGAACGCAAAAATTGCATCTATTACGGAAAAAACTTTAATCGTTGGTATTGATGTGGGAAGTGAAACCCATTATGCAAGGGCTTTTAACTGGCGCAATTATGAGTACTCAAAAAAGCCGTTTGCTTTCAGTAACGATGAAGCCGGGTTTGCCGCATTTAAAGAATGGATGGACAACATAGCAGAGGAACATGGAATGGATGTTATTATTCCGGGAATGGAACCAACAGGCCACTACTGGGTGAATCTTGGAGCGTATCTGCAGGAACAGGGAATGAAACCGGTACATGTGAATCCACACCATGTCAAAAAATCCAAAGAACTGGATGACAATAATCCAAGTAAAAATGACCGTAAGGATCCAAAAACAATTGCGGGTCTGGTAAATGAAGGAAGATTTTCATATCCATATATTCCAACCGGGATCTATGCAGAAATCAGAAATCTGTCCAATCTTCGTATTCAGACACAGGAAGAGATCACAAGGATCAAAAACAGAATAGCCCGCTGGTTCAGCATCTATTTTCCGGAGATCAAAGACGTTTACAAAAATCTGGATGCGGTGAGCGGACTGATGGTAATCAAACAGGCGCCACTGCCATGTGATATCAAAGAGCTTGGCGTGGATGGTGTGAATAAAATATGGAGAGATGCAAAGCTGAAAGGTGCTGGGATAAAGAGGGCAACGACCCTGGTAACAGCAGCAGAGCACAGTATCGGAAATACAGAAGCACCGAAAAGTGCGAGAAAAGAGATCCGCAACCTGTTGAATGACTACGAGATATATAAGAGTCGGATGGATGAACTTATGGAAGAGATAGAAGAAACACTTACAGAGATCCCTTATATAGATAAACTGATGGAGATCAATGGGATTGGAATAAAAACGGTAAGCTGCTTTATCGCAGAGGTTGGAGACATTGGGCGTTTTGATAATCCAAAACAGCTGCAGAAGCTGGCCGGTTATGCCATTGTAGCCGACAGTTCCGGGAAACATAAAGGGGAAAGTCGGATCAGCCACAGGGGAAGAAAGCGTTTAAGATATGCATTGTATGAAGCTGCAATATCGGTAATCGGGAAAAACCAGGAATTCAAAGAGATCCATAGCTATTATCAGACAAGGGAGAAAAATCCTCTGAAGAAGATGCAGTCGGTGATAGCGGTGGCATGTAAACTGATACGGATATTTTATACAATACTAACAAAAGGCGTAGATTATGACGGTCAGAAGATGTTAAGTGACATTATAAGACCTGAATCGCAGCCAGCAGCATAACAAAGAGAAAAAACAGTATATCATGGCCGGTCTGAGTCTTTGAAAGGAAAGAATGGAAGGCTGAGACCAGCCATGATAGCTGGAAGTAACAGATAAATGGAATGTAACAGGAAAACGTCCACCGGAAGGTGCTGTTGCAGGAAAGAAGTCAGTAATACAACAAACAAAGAATGAGCCAGTAGTCGGCAGGAATATACACCAGAGGGCATGACCCTGTAAAGGAGCTGAGCTGACACCCTGGTTATGGACAGGCGGGACGAGAGAAGTTAGGACCCGGCACAGACTGGTGATCCTGGTAGATATGGGAGGTTCGCTGCCGTAGATGGATGGGTATACACAAGGCCATGTAGAACGAAAAAAAGAAGACGTTTTACTTTGTGTACCCAAAATCCACTATTTTCGTACCAGATACAGAGAAATGTCCATTTCTGTGGCTCCTTCTTCTGAGATATTTATTGATGAAACATTAAAAAATCCTTAGTTTTTAAGGAAAAAAGACTTGACTATATAGGGAGGAGTCCTAATCATGCAGGATAAAAAACAAAAAATGTCATTACAGGAGTTCCAAGAGAGTGAAGCTCCAGGATTGCTTGATATATTTGATTTTACAAGCAATATTACAATTTCAAATTATTTTGACACAACGGCAGTAAAAATTCCAGAAGCATGTTATTCAAGCAGTAAATTGTCAAGAAATCACTTTTTAAGTGAAACATATTTACTGAATCGCAAAAGAAATTCTTTGGATTTAGGATTGTCATACGGTGTAATGGGATACTCTTCTTTTTCCGTCAGAGGTAGTATTGTTCAGCGGAAACTTGCTGAAAAAGAGGAACTTGAGCATAAAGTTTTAACAATCAAATTGCCAAAATATAGAAATATAAAGATGTCCTTAGGAACAGCCATTCGTGCACGACGTAGCATAAGGCAAATGACCGACGCTTGCTGTATGTAATCTTTGGGTATAATATTATTATTCCCATCGTTGCTCATCTTATCCAAAATTTTACTCTTCTATGGTTGAGCAGGAGGGCAAAAAATGAATA
>CAVKTR010000186.1:0-2467 GCA_963659325.1 Dysosmobacter segnis | reverse complement strand
ATGCTATATTATGGCTAGATATGCCTGCCTAAAGGTCAGGTGGGATCATGTTGTAATAAATAATAAAAAAACAGGGGTGAAACGTCAATGGAAAAAAACAGAATTCGTTCTGTAAAAACTGGAAAAAGCATGCGTATGAGCTACCAGAGGCAAAAAGAAGTTCTGGAAATGCCAAACCTGATCGAAGTTCAGAAAGATTCCTACCAGTGGTTTCTTGACGAAGGTTTAAAAGAAGTATTTGATGATATTTCTCCGATCGCAGATTACGGCGGAAAGCTCAGTCTGGAATTCATCGATTTCACATATGATGAAAAAGATGCGAAATATTCCATCGAGCAGTGTAAAGAACGTGACGTGACTTATGCCGCACCTTTGAAGGTTCGAGTAAGGCTGATCAATAAGGAAACAGAAGAGATCAACGAGCACGAGATTTTCATGGGAGATTTACCGCTGATGACTGCAACAGGTACCTTTGTTATCAATGGTGCTGAGCGTGTTATTGTCAGCCAGTTAGTACGTTCCCCTGGAATTTACTATGCGATCGCTCATGATAAGCTTGGTAAGAGACTGTTTTCCAGTACCGTAATTCCGAACAGAGGTGCATGGCTGGAGTACGAGACAGATTCAAATGATGTATTTTATGTACGTGTAGACAGAACAAGGAAGGTTCCGATCACTGTTCTGATCCGTGCACTGGGCATTGGAACCAATGCTGAGATCATTGATCTGTTTGGTGAAGAGCCAAAGATCCTTGCCAGCTTTACCAAGGATACCTCCACGAACTATCAGGAGGGTCTCCTTGAGCTGTATAAGAAGATCCGTCCGGGCGAGCCGCTTGCAGTAGAGAGTGCAGAGAGCCTTATCATGGCAATGTTCTTTGATCCGAGAAGATATGACCTTGCCAAAGTAGGACGTTATAAATTTAATAAGAAGCTTCATTTTAATAAACGTATTGTCGGCCATAAGCTTTCCCAGGATGTTGTAGATACAACAACCGGTGAGATCCTTGCAGAGGCTGATACACTTGTTACAAAAGAGCTTGCCGATACGCTGCAGAATTCTGCGGTTCCGTATGTGTGGATCCAGGGTGAGGAGAGAGAGATCAAGGTTCTTTCCAGCCTTATGGTTGATATCCGCCATTATCTGCCGGAGCTTGAAAATCCGAAGTCCCTGGGTGTTACAGAATTAGTATACTACCCGGTACTCGAAAAAATTCTGGAAGAAAATGACACATTTGAGGACAGATGTGATGCCATCAGACGTGATATCCATGATCTGATCCCGAAACACATCACCAAGGAGGATATCCTTGCGTCCATCAACTACAATATGCATCTGGAGTACGGCCTTGGAAACGATGACGATATCGACCATCTGGGAAACCGTCGTATCCGTGCTGTCGGTGAGCTGCTTCAGAACCAGTACCGCATCGGCCTTTCCAGACTTGAGCGTGTGGTACGTGAGAGAATGACAACACAGGACACAGAGAGCATTTCTCCGCAGTCTTTGATCAATATCAAACCGGTAACTGCAGCAGTGAAGGAGTTTTTCGGTTCTTCCCAGCTGTCACAGTTCATGGACCAGAATAACCCTCTTGGAGAGCTGACCCATAAGAGAAGACTTTCCGCACTGGGACCTGGCGGTCTGTCACGAGACAGAGCCGGATTCGAGGTTCGAGATGTACACTATTCCCATTACGGAAGAATGTGTCCGGTTGAGACTCCTGAGGGACCGAACATCGGTCTTATCAACTCCCTTGCATCCTATGCAAGGATCAATCAGTATGGCTTTGTAGAGGCACCATACAGAAAGATCGATAAAACAGATCCATCCAACCCGCGTGTAACCGATGAGGTTGTATACATGACCGCGGATGAGGAGGATAATTACCATGTAGCACAGGCGAATGAGCCTCTGGACGAGGAGGGTCATTTCCTTCATAAGAATGTTTCCGGTCGTTACCGCGAGGAGACACAGGAGTACGAGCAGCACATGTTTGATTACATGGACGTATCTCCGCGAATGGTATTCTCCGTTGCTACAGCCCTGATCCCGTTCCTGCAGAACGACGATGCGAACCGTGCGCTGATGGGATCCAACATGCAGCGTCAGGCCGTTCCGCTTCTTACAACAGATGCTCCGGTTGTTGGTACCGGTATGGAGACCAAGACAGCCGTTGACTCCGGTGTATGCGTTGTTGCAAGAAAGGCAGGTACCGTACTTCGTTCCACATCTACAGATATCACGATCAAGAATGATGACGGAACAAAGGATGATTACCATCTGACCAAATTTATGCGAAGCAACCAGAGCAACTGCTACAACCAGAGACCGATCGTGTTCCAGGGTGAGCATGTTGAGGCCGGACAGGTTATCGCAGATGGTCCGTCTACATCTAATGGTGAGCTTGCACTTGGTAAGAACCCGCTGATCGGATTTATGACCTGGGAAGGTTATAACTACGAGG
>CAVKTR010000185.1:0-2535 GCA_963659325.1 Dysosmobacter segnis | reverse complement strand
TCAAACTCTATCGTTCCAGGTGGTTTACTCGTCAAATCATAGAATACACGATTAACACCCTTCACCTCATTAATAATTCTGCTCATCACCTTATTCAGAACCTCATAAGGAATCTCTGCAGCTTCTGCTGTCATAAAGTCAATCGTCTTTACAGCACGAAGTGCAACAGCATAATCATAAGTTCTCTCGTCACCCATAACACCAACAGAACGCATATTTGTCAGTGCTGCGAAGTACTGGTTGATATCCTGATCCAGTCCTGCTTTTGCAATCTCTTCTCTGTAAATGGCATCTGCATCCTGAACGATACGAACCTTATCTTCGGTAACTTCACCGATGATACGAATACCAAGTCCCGGTCCCGGGAACGGCTGACGGAATACCAGTCTCTCTGGAATTCCAAGTTCCAGTCCAGCTTTACGAACCTCGTCTTTGAACAGGTCACGTAACGGCTCGATGATCTCTTTGAAATCCACATACTCAGGAAGTCCGCCTACATTGTGGTGGGATTTGATGACTGCAGACTCACCGCCCAGACCGCTCTCTACAACGTCAGGATAAATGGTTCCCTGTGCCAGAAAATCAACAGCACCGATTTTCTTTGCTTCTTCCTCAAAAATACGGATGAACTCTTCACCGATAATTTTACGTTTTGCTTCCGGCTCTGTTACTCCGGCAAGTTTGTCATAATATCTCTGCTGTGCATTAACGCGGATAAAGTTCAGGTCAAACTGTCCTTCCGGTCCGAATACAGCTTCTACCTCATCGCCTTCATCTTTACGAAGCAGACCGTGATCTACGAATACACAGGTCAGCTGTTTTCCGATTGCTTTGGAGAGAAGTCCCGCTGCAACAGAAGAATCTACACCACCGGATAATGCAAGCAGTACTCGGCCATCGCCTACTTTTGCACGGATATCTTTGATCGTGTTCTCTACAAATGCATCCATCTTCCAGTCGCCAGCGCATCCACATACTTCATATACAAAGTTAGAAAGCATTGTTTTACCTTCTACGGTATGAAGTACTTCCGGATGGAACTGAATTGCATACAGTTTTTTCTCCTCACATTCTGCTGCTGCCACCGGACAGTCTGCAGTATGAGCAGTAATTGTAAATCCCGGAGCTGTTTTTGAAATATAATCAAAATGGCTCATCCAGCAGATAGTTGACGGAGATACGTTGTGGAATAATTTTGAACTATTCTCCACAAATACCTCTGTTTTACCATACTCACGCACCTGGGCGCGCTCTACTTTTCCGCCTAAAATATGCTGCATCAGCTGTGCACCATAGCAAAGACCAAGTACCGGAATTCCAAGTTCAAACAGCTCTTTGGTATAAGTCGGTGAATCCGCTTCATAACAGCTGTTCGGTCCTCCGGTCAGAATGATTCCCTTTGGATTCATAGCTTTGATCTTTTCGATATCAGTCTTATAGGAATAAATCTCGCAGTACACATTGCACTCACGGACACGTCGTGCCACAAGCTGGTTGTACTGGCCGCCGAAATCAATCACTATGACAGTTTCTCTGTTCATTGGATCGTTTCCTCCTTCGCAATAAATTATTTACATATGATATTCATCATGGCTGATTTTACATTTTACATATAATTCTATATAAAAAAATTTTTGCCATCCATCGCCAAAAACACTTCGCCATTTCATTCTATTATATATTACTCCCACATCACTTTACAAGAGGGAAAACGAAAAAATACAGTTCCAAAAAAACATTGCAAGCTCATTTTTTCATAGTATAATAATAGATAGTAAAAACTAATTTTACGAACAGATTGCATTTTTCATAACCGAATCAATGCAGTAAATTTTTGTTACAGGAGGATGATACCACTATGGAAACATTAAAAACTATGACTTGTCGTAAATCAGTCAGAAGCTACAAAAACACATTATCAGATGCAGATTTACAGAAAATCCTGCTGGCTGCACAGGCAGCACCAATCGGAATGGGAAAATATGACACTATGCATATGACCGTTATCCGCAATGCTGAATTATTACAGGAATTAGACCGCAATGCTGCTGAATTCTTTGGTGATCCTTCCAGAACACCACTTTATGGAGCTCCTTGCCTTGTAGTAATTTCTACACCGATTGAAAATCCGGCAATGGGCAACGTACAGTATTCCAACGCTGCTATGATGGCTGAGCATATGTGCCTGATGGCTACAGATCTCGGAATCGGAAGCTGCAATATCTGGGGTGCGATCGCTGCATTAAATGCAAAACCGGAACTGGTTGCAAAACTTGATCTTCCGGAAGGCCATGTTCCATGCTGTGCTGCAACACTTGGTGATACCGATGATACTTTCCCGGAGCGTGAAGTTCCAGCTGATCGTATCGCAGTATCTTATATTGATTAATATACCAAACTTAAGTATTTAACCTGAATTATTCATGGAACAATATCTAAACTGATAATTGTACCAAGCCGCTAGCGCGGCGGCTTGGTACAATATAGTGTAGGAGATGATATTATGCTACACAATGAAGCTAGAAAACTGGTATT
>CAVKTR010000184.1:0-2564 GCA_963659325.1 Dysosmobacter segnis | reverse complement strand
GTATTTAAGTGGAATCGGAGGAAAAAGATGGCAACATTAAATTTTAATCAGGATCAGTGTATCCTCTGCGGACAGTGTGTGGAAAAATGTCCCTTCGGAGCGCTGGAGATCAAAGATAACAAAATAGAAATCAACGCATCCTGTAAGATGTGTAAACTGTGCGTGAAATCATGTCCGGTGCAGGCAGTTTCCCAGGTAGAGGATGAAGTGAAAAAGACTGTGGACAAAGATGCATGGAAAGGTGTCATGGTTTTTGTGGAGCAGGAAGAAAGCGGCATCCATCCGGTAGCCTTCGAGCTGATCGGAAAAGCAAGAGAGCTGGCTGCGAAGATCAATCACCCGGTTTATGCGGTACTGATCGGTGGCGAGCAGGCCAAAGAGCAGGCGCAGTCATTATTAGAGTACGGTGTGGATAAAGTATATGTGTATGCGCATGAAGCACTGGCACACTTCCGTGGCGATGTGTATACAAATATTATGGAAGACTGCATCAAAACCGTAAAACCGACGGTTGTTCTGGTTGGTGCAACTTCCCTTGGACGTTCTCTGGCTCCGGCCTGTGCGACACGTTTCCGTACCGGCCTGACAGCAGACTGTACGGTACTTGATATGAAAGAAAATACCGATCTGGTGCAGATCCGTCCGGCTTTCGGTGGAAATATCATGGCACAGATCATCACAACAAATACAAGACCGCAGTTCGCTACCGTTCGTTATAAAGTAATGAACGTGGCAGAGAAGACAGCACCGAACGGTGAGGTCGTAACCTGTGAAGTGACCGATGAAATGCTGAAATCCGGCATGGAAGTCATCAGCACAGAGATCGTGGAAAAGACAAAAGGCATCGAGGAAGAAGATGTGCTGGTCGTTGCAGGCCGTGGTGTGAAAAAACAGGAAAATCTGGCGATGCTGCAGGAGCTGGCAGATGCCCTTGGCGGACAGCTTGCAACCACACGTCCGCTAGTAGAAAAAGGATGGAACGACGTAACAAAACAGATCGGACTTTCCGGACGTACCGTAAAACCGAAACTGATCATTACCTGTGGCGTTTCCGGTGCGGTGCAGTTTGCAGCAGGTATGGATGGCGCTGAGTGTATCGTAGCCATCAACACCGATGCGGAGGCACCGATCTTTAAGATCGCAAACTATTGTATTACCGAAGATTTATACAGTGTAGTACCGGCGCTGACAGCAGCAGTGCAGGCAAAACAGCAGTGAAGGGGGACGTCGAAAATGGAATATCAGGTAATTACACCGGAAGGTGTGGAATATTTAAAAAGTGTGACAGCCCCGGATCGTGTTTTTTACGGGGATGAGATCGAGTATGATTACGCGCATGATGAGATGCCGGATTTCGGTACCCATGCGCCGGACGTACTGGTAGAAGTTTTAAGTACTGAGGAAGTATCCAAAGTAATGCGTTATGCTTACGAGCGCTGCATTCCGGTAACTCCGCGTGGAGCCGGAACGGGTCTGTCCGGTGGTGCTGTGCCGATTTACGGAGGCATCCTTCTTTGTACCGAAAAAATGAACAAAATCCTGGAGTGGGATCTAGACACTATGACCGTTGTCATCGAGCCGGGAGTCCTTGTTATGGAACTGGCCAATGCTGCACAGGAAAAAGGCGTATTTTATCCGCCGGAGCCGGGTGAAAAAACAGCTTCCGTTGGTGGAAATGTTATGACAAATGCCGGCGGTATGAAGGCCGTAGGTTATGGCGTTACAAGAAATTATGTTGTTTCCATGGAATGCGTGATGCCAAACGGTGACGTCATGCAGTTTGGAAGTAACGTAGCAAAAAATACATCCGGATATGATATCAAAGATCTGGTGATCGGTTCCGAGGGAACCTTATGTATCGCAACAAAACTGCGTATGCGTGTCATTCCGCAGCCGAAAGTATCTTACACATTACTTGTACCGTATCCGTCACTGGAGCAGTGTGTTGGAACCGTGCCGAAATTCATTAATTCGGATCTGAATCCGACCGCTATCGAGTACATGCCGAAGTCCCTGCTGGATGAAGCAGCAGAGTATCTGAATAAGATCATGCCGCATCGTACTGCAGATTCTTATCTGATCCTGATGTTTGACGGAAGCAGCGTTGAGGATGTGGAGCGCAGATGTGACGCAGCCGCACAGATTTGTCTGGATAACGGCGCAGAAGATGTATTCCTGTGCAATACCGATGAGAGAAAAGAAGCAGTATGGACGGTTCGTGGTGCATCTCTTGAGGCATTGAAAGCATCCACCACAGATATGGACGAGTGCGATATCGTTGTTCCGAGAAACCGTATCGCAGACTTTTCCAAATTTGCGGGAACTAAGATGGAAGAGACAGGAATCCGTATTTCCATCCAGGGTCATGCAGGTGACGGAAACATGCATATTCAGCTGATGCGTGACGATATGGATAAAAAACTCTTCGAGGAGCGCTGCCCGAAACTGATGGCAGACCTGTATGCACAGGCAAAAGTTATGGGTGGTCAGGTGTCCGGCGAACACGGAATCGGTCATGCCCGTGTCGGCGCACTGGAGACATTCATGGGTCCGCAGATGATCGC
>CAVKTR010000183.1:0-2564 GCA_963659325.1 Dysosmobacter segnis | reverse complement strand
TGAATATTCTTATGCGGCAGAGCCGCCTGTCCAGTTTAGGTTGAGCCATCTGTCCAGGCGGAGTGAGCCACTATAATATCTGCGAGTTTACTCGCGTAATGATTTATCTAATCCATAAACTTCACGCATGGAAATATCATGTTCAACATCAATACCTCTGATATTGATTCGATAACTATCATACGCAATACGGTCTAATATGGCATCTGCCAATGGACTGTCTGAACCTCCAAGCTGATCATACCATTCTTCAAATTCATACTGGGAACAAAAGATGGTAGATGATTTTTTACGTCTTCTGTGTAAAAGTTCAAAAATATCCCTTTGTTCTGATTCAGTCGGCTTTAATAAAAGCCATTCGTCTAAAATAAGAAGAACTGGATTTGCATATTTAGCCATGATCTTTTTGTAATTGCCATTGTCACGAGCCAGTTCAAGATCAATCAGTAGATCAGGCAGCCGAACATACTTGGTATTAAAATATTGTTTGCATGCTTCCATACCAAAGGCACAAGCCATATATGTTTTACCACAACCGGTTGCACCTGTAATAAATATGTTTCTATGCTCAGATATATATTCACATGTAGCAAGGCGAGTGATCAATTCCTTATTAAGTTTACGACCAGACGTATAATCGACATCCATAACACTTGCGTCTGGCTGATCAAACTCAGCTTTTTTAATCAGCCTCTTTAATCGATTACTCTTTCGGTTATTGTATTCGATATCTACAATCATGCCGAACCGGTCTTCAAAAGGAATTTCGTTAAATCCGGGATCATTCAGCTGATTACGAAATGAATCAGCCATACAGCTAAGGCGCATTTCAATTAATTTATCAATTGTACTTTGATTTGTCATAGTTATTTACCTCCGATAATAATCAGCACCTCTTGTGATGCCGTGTGCTTTGTGTGTGGATTCTGTACGATCAGCTTCTGATTTCAGCTTTTTTGAGCTGGTTACAAGAATGTTTTTAATACTCTTATAACTCGGTGATGAAGTATAGGATAAAGCTTTTTTACAAGCAGCTTCCAATAAAGTATCAGAGTACTTTTCGGCAAGCTTCAGCAATCCCATACAACTTCGGTATGTTTGCTGCTCCACACGTCTGGAGGTTAATATTGCATTGACTGCATGATATGTATTTATTCCAATCTGTTCAGCCCATTTACGGAAACGATCACCATTCCATTCAAGATATTTCTGATGATCTTCTGGCATATGTGCTGTAACAGTACTGTATTGACCCGGATGTCCTTTTAGTCGACGATGAGAAGCAATACGATTATGATTATAAAAGATCTCAACTGTATTATCTGTTATTTTTACGTCAACTTTCTTTTTAATGTATTCATAAGGAACTGAATATAGCATTTTATCCACAGATATGTGGTAATTGAACTGGACTGTGGCGGTTTTCCAGTCACTTAGTTCAAAACGGGTAGCAGGCAATGGGGATAACAATGGTTTTTCATTTTCAAGAAACAGCTCCAACCGGCTACCTTCCTTTTTTTGAAAGAGTTTTTGGTTAAAAGTCAAAAGTTTTTTCTTGATAGCCCGATTTAATTCCGCAAGTGAAAAGAACTGCTCATTGCGAAGTGCTGCTGTAATCCACGTAGATATATTTCCAACGGTTCCTTCTGCATTCGGTTTATCTTTAGGACTTCTGACACGGGCAGGTATGATCGCAGTTCCATAATGTTCAGCTAGTTCCTGATAGGTATGATTGATCTGTTGATCCTTCCATTTTCCGTTATGGATGACTGCTGTTTTGCAATTATCTGGCACAAGGATCTTTGCAACACCGCCAAAATATTCATACATATGAATATGAGCCTTGATCCATGATCGTTGTTTCATATCCAAAAAGGCTTCAACGTAAGTATACTGACTGTATGTCATCACACCAACAAAGATATATGCTTTGATGATCTCCCCTGTATCTGGATCAATGATCATTGCAGGATCACCAGCCCAGTCAACTTCGACCTGTTCTGCAGGTTTACGTTTGATATGCATGGTAGCACGATGTTTCTGTTCGTCTTGTTGAATGTGGTAACAGAATTGAGAATACATCAATGGTTCATCACCA
Organism: Dysosmobacter segnis; assembly: GCA_963659325.1. Classification (GTDB taxonomy): domain Bacteria; phylum Bacillota; class Clostridia; order Lachnospirales; family Lachnospiraceae; genus Eubacterium_I. Next base: position 466 of record CAVKTR010000183.1, on the reverse strand, counting down.
TTTGCACGGCAATCCTCAATATATTCTGTCCAAAGAAGTTTTTTACTGACACCATTGCGGAGCAGTTCTTTGCGGATGTAATCATAATCAGGCATCCGGCGGTTTGATTTGTTGTGTAGTTTTGGATATAACAGCTGCTCTAATACTGCATCTGTCTGATCATCTGATAACGGCCAGGAAAGATCTAATTCCTTAGCACGCTTTAAAACCTTTGAAACAGTATTTCGAGAACATGGAACACTTAATGCAATGTTCCGGTTACTAAATCCCAGACTGGAGAGTCTGAGAATTTCACGATATTTGGTCATCGCTAGGACCTCCTTTATAATAGATTTACACCTGATAAAAGTGTATAAAACTATTATAAAAGAACTGGCTCAATGAATCCGGAATAGTGGCTCAACCCAAAATGGAATGGTGGCTCAACCATATCGGACAGATGGCTCAATCAGGGCAAGATTATTCA
>CAVKTR010000182.1:0-2613 GCA_963659325.1 Dysosmobacter segnis | reverse complement strand
GGGGCACGACAGGTAGGAAAAACTTATTGCATCCGGGAATATGCAAAGCAGCACTTTGAATATGTGATAGAGATTAATTTTCTGGAAACGCCACAGGCAGTTGCCTTGTTTGAAAATGCTTCCGGAAGTGATGATATATTGATGAGAATTTCGGCATTGACGGATATTCCGATGGAAAAGGGGAAAACCATCATATTTTTTGATGAAGTTCAGGAATGTAAAGAAATTGTTACGGCAATTAAGTTTCTGGTAGAGGAAGGGAGTTACCGTTATATTCTCAGTGGTTCATTGCTTGGTGTAGAATTGAAAGATATCCGTTCGGTTCCGGTTGGTTATATGTCTGTATATGAAATGTTCCCGATGGATTTTTTTGAATTTTGCAGAGCGAATAGAGTATCAGAAAAAGTTTTGGATAAACTGTATCAGTGCTTTGAACAGAGAAGTCCGGTAGATTCGTTGATTCATGAGCGAATGATGGATTTGTTCCGGCTATATCTGATCGTTGGGGGGATGCCGGCGGCTGTGCAGCGTTATCTGGATACAAACAATTTAAATGAAGTAATGCAGGTGCAAAAGGGGATTATTCAATTATATAAGAAGGATATTGCAAAGTATGATCCGGAGCAGAAACTATATCTGGAAGATATTTTTCAATTGATCCCGAGTGAATTAAATAGTAAAAACAAGCGTTTCATTTTGAAAAATCTGAATGAACATTTTAAGTTTTCAAGATATGAGCATAGTTTTATCTGGTTAAAAGAGGCTGGGGTTGCGTTGCCGGTTTATTGTGTGCAGGAACCGCAGGTTCCACTGCTTCTGTCAAAAGCGACAAATCTTTTTAAACTGTTTCTTTCAGATGTGGGATTGCTGGCGGCGATGTATGCAGATGGTTTGCAGATCCGTATTTTAAATAAAGAAAATGATATTAATTTTGGCTCTGTTTACGAAAATGCAGTTGCCCAGGAGCTTTATGCACATGAGTTTGAAGTGTACTATTTTAATAATAAAAAACAGGGAGAACTGGATTTTGTAATTGAGTACGAAGGAAAGGTATTGCCGATCGAGGTGAAATCCGGTAAAGATTATACAAAACACCGGGCACTGAATCATGTGCTGGAAAGTCCTAATTATCATATTGAAAATGCAATTGTGTTATGTAATGAAAATATAAAGGTAAATGATAAAATTTTTTATTGTCCGATTTATATGACAGGATTTCTAAAAAAAAGAACGGTTCCAGAGGATTATATTTATTCATTGGATCTGAGTGTGCTTCAGGATTGAGAAAGCCTGATAAGAAAAGAAGAGTTAAAAATGTTAAAAATGCTGGTATATCTCATTCGGCGTATAATAAAAATTAAATATTGCTATAAAAGAAAGAACCGCAGATGGATGACATTGTATGTCAATCTGCGGTTTCTTTATATCTGTATGGTGAAAGGTATTATTTTGTTAAATATGCTTTTAAAAGCTCAAATGTGTTTTTCACACCATCCACATGAGAGCGCTCATAGTTGTGGGAGGCATATACACCCGGGCCGATCAGTCCGTGACGGATATCAAAACCACTGCGCAGGGTTGCTTCTACGTCGGAACCATAATGTGGGTATACATCGATGGCGTAATCCAGACCGTTTGCTTTTGCAAGCTCGGACAGTTCTGTCACGAGATCATAGTTGTAAGGCCCGCCGGAATCTTTGGCACAGATGGAAACCATGCGCTCGGTACAGCCGAGATCGTCGCCGACACAGCCCATGTCTACGGAGATCATTTCTTCGGTCTCAGTAGGAATGAAACTTCCGCCGTGACCAACTTCTTCGTAAACAGTAAATAATAAGGAAACTTTGCGATTCAAAGTAAGTGCGCTGTCAGCCACTTCTTTTGCGATTCCAAGAAGGATTGCAGCGGAAAGTTTGTCATCCAGGAAACGGCTCTTGATGTAACCGCTTGGAGTTACGGTTGTGCGCGGATCCATGGCGATGATGTCACCGGTCTGAACGCCAAGCACTTTTACTTCTTCCGCAGAACTTACATTTTCATCCAGAAGGATTTCCATATTTTCTTCTACGGTTTCTACTTTCTGGTCAGCGACATGTGCGGACGGTTCCTTATTTAATACGACACCGGTGTATACTTTTCCATCTCTTGTATGCACGGTACAGTTCTCGCCGTCAGCAGTGCTCCACTGATGTCCACCGAGGGTAGTCGGGCGCAGACGTCCGTTGCTCATGATGGAACGCACCATGGCGCCTAAAGTATCCACATGGGCTGCAAGGATCAGCGGGCTGCCCTCACCGCCGATGGTGACAAGGACGTTGCCTTTGCGGGAACGCTCCGGCGTATATCCCATGCCTTCGAGTGTGGAAACCAGATATTGAGTCACTTCTTTTGTGAATCCTGTCGGACTCGGGATGGAAGTTAGAGCTTTCAGCTGGTCGGTAATAAAATCGATAGTTAAATTATTCATAATTCAAACTCCTTACAAATATAAGTTTCTCAAGCTATTTTATACTGGAATTGTGAAAAATTCCAGTACAAAAATAAGTAAGTGCTTTTGCGGCGCAGTTTGAAGTGAGCGAAATGTGTAAGCTGGCAGGAGGACATGCACACAGG
>CAVKTR010000181.1:0-2655 GCA_963659325.1 Dysosmobacter segnis | reverse complement strand
TTCAGAACTGCTCTTTTTCTCTACTCTGAATCTGATACTTTCCTTATGAATTATATCAATAAGCAGGGGGAAAGTAAATAGTTGTTGCAAGGGTGTTGACAAAATGCAACAAACGAAAAACACGATGAAAAAGGAAACCGATTTAAAGCTGGATCAGCGAAAATTTGTTTCCGATCTGCAACAAAAAATCGTATTTATTTATAAAATGAAACAAATACGGGTGAAAAATCACGGAAAACCTGTTAAAATAGTAGTAATAAAAGTTGGCATGAGAATTGCATTGTATTTTTGTAAAGGGATCGAATATCCAAGAACCCCATTTTACAGAGAAAAGGCATAGATGTGGAGGTTAAACAATGGACGTAACATATTTATCAGATATATTAAAAAAAGTTTCGGACAACAGCATGGATGTGGATACTGCATTAGAATCTTTAAAGCATTTGCCGTATGAAGATATCGGATATGCCAACATTGACCAGCACAGAAATCTGCGTACCGGTGAAGCGGAAGTTATTTTCGGTCAGGGAAAGACACCGGAGCAGATTGCAGGAATTGTCAGTCATATGATGCATGACAATGCAAGAATTCTTGTGACACGGGCATCGGAAGCTGCTTATGAAGCGGTAAAAGAGGTAGCTCCGGAAGCAGTATACGAAAAATTACCCAAAATTATCATAGTAGGAAACATGCCGGCACCAAAAGAAGAAAAAGGAACCATCGCAGTTGTGACAGCCGGAACTTCTGATATTCCGGTAGCAGAGGAGGCGGCATTGACAGCTGAATTTTTCGGGGATAAAGTCGACAGAGTCTATGATGTAGGTGTGGCAGGGATCCATCGCCTGTTTGGCAAGATTGACCGGATCCAGAGTGCGGATGTAGTTATTGTAATTGCAGGTATGGAGGGAGCACTCTCCAGCGTGGTAGGCGGTCTGGTGGAAGTACCGGTGATCGCAGTGCCGACCAGTGTGGGCTACGGGGCAAGTTTTGGCGGCCTTGCCGCATTACTGTCCATGCTGAACAGTTGCGCAAATGGGATTGGTGTGGTAAATATTGATAATGGCTATGGCGCAGCCTGTCTGGCAAATAAAATCATGAAGAGGTGAGAAGATGGGACTGGAGAAAGAAGTTCGTGCGGAAGAAAAACAGAACATTGAGACATCGGCAGATAAGGCGCACAGACTGGCTCATGAACTCGGGATTGAACATGACCACTCTCATGATGGAAAGGAAGGCCATGCACATCATCATCCAAATTCCAAAGCCGTATCAAACCGTCTGGCAAAGGCCATCGGGCATCTGGAGGCGGTAAAACGGATGGTGGACAGGGAAGAGGATTGTTCTGAGATTCTTACGCAGCTTGCGGCGGTGAAATCAGCAATTAATAATGCGGGTAAAGTGATCCTGATGGATCATCTGAACCACTGCATCGTGGAGGCTGTGGAAGAAGAAGACTTTGAAAAAATCAAAGAGTTTGGAGATGCCATACAGAAATTTGTAAAGTAAACTGATTTATAGATTTATACAAAAAGGAGCTCATTATGAAAAAAGTATTATATCTGGAATGTAAAACCGGTGCAGCCGGTGATATGCTGATGGGTGCATTATACAGTCTGCTGACAGAGGAGCAGAAAGCAGAATTTCTGGAAAAAATGAATCAGATCCGTGAAGACGTGCATGTGATTCCACAGGAGGAATGCAAGCAGGGAATTGGTGGAATCCATATGAAGGTAGAGATCAATGGTACCGAAGAAGGTGAGGGACATCATCACCATCATGAAGGAGAACACGATCACCATGATCACAAACATGAGCATGAACACCATCATGAGCATGAACACGACCATGCTGAAGAACATGTACATACTCATGAAGAAACGCACATTCACAATCACGAGGAAGCACATTACCATGAACATACGCATGGAGATCATACACATACACATACACATACACATACACATACACGTACACATACTCATGATCATAGTCATGCACATGGTCATCATTTCCATACAAGTGTTGCTGCTATTCTGGTGCAGATCTCAAAGCTGGATTTCAGCGATCAGGTAAAAAAACATGCAGAGGGAATTTATCGTGAAATTGCAGCAGCGGAGAGCAAAGTACACCGTACCGATATGGATCAGATTCATTTCCATGAAGTTGGCTCACTGGATGCTCTTGCAGACGTGATCGGAAATTGTCTTGCAATAGAAATGCTGGGGGTAGATGAAGTACAGGCGTCTCCGGTCTGTGTTGGAAATGGTACCGTGCGCTGTGCACATGGCATTCTTCCGGTTCCGGCTCCGGCCACAGCAGAGATCATCAAAGGCATGCCGGTATACAGCAGCAGTTTTGACGGAGAATTACTGACACCGACCGGTGCAGCTATTTTGAAATATTTTGTTGAGACCTATACAAAAGAAATGCATATGGAAATCGAAGAGATTGGCTATGGTTTCGGAACAAAAGATTTCGCGCAGTTAAGTTGTGTAAGAGCATTCCTTGGATATCAGAAATAATTGTTAAATAGAAGTATATCCAAGCGGATTATTTTTGAAAGTGGTAACATTGCAGTTACTCATAAAATGTTGTAAAATCCCATTTTCAACACTTATGAGATAAAAAAAGCCGAGATTTCCTTATAAATCAAGG
>CAVKTR010000180.1:0-2768 GCA_963659325.1 Dysosmobacter segnis | reverse complement strand
GTAGATACTTGGCTCAGTAGAGCCATTGAGCAAGAAGCCCCCACTTTAAAATCTGCGATTTAAGTGGTGGGAGCATGTCACGCGTATTTAGAAAAATAGAATCTCCTTGCGAAAAAAATACTTCTATAGTAAAATATAGCTGTTCGCAATCGAGGAGATTTTCAATAACCATGCAGGTATGGTCTGTGTGCAGGTAAATCGAAAGAAGGATAAAGAATGAAAAAATTATACAAATCAGATGATAACAAAGTATTATGTGGTGTATGCGGCGGCCTTGGAGAATTCCTTGGTGTTGATCCGACTATTGTCAGACTGATCTGGGTCGTACTTGCGCTGGCAGCAGGAAGCGGACTTCTGATCTATATTCTGGCAGCGATCATTATGCCGAGAAGACCATTAGACTAAGCAGAATAATCAGAGGGTAGAGTTTTAGACTTAGTGAATGAATACTTATCTTCTAAAGATAAAAAACAACCAGGATAATGCATAACAAGAGTGGTTAAATTGAAAAATATGAGCAGTGAAAGGACGAAAGTCTTTTCGCTGCTCTTTGCGTTTATGGAAAAACCAAGAAAAACGCTAGGATATAAAAAACTAAAAACTGGATGTAAATAAAATATCCGGTAAAAATGATTAGAAGAATTAGAAAAAACAGAAAGAGAGAAACAAGATGCTGGAATTGAAAAATGTGTCTTTTGAAGTATCAGACGAGAAAGCACAAAAAGAGATTATCAGAGGAATCAATCTGAAGATTGATGACAACAAATTTGTGGTCATTACAGGACCAAACGGTGGTGGTAAATCCACCCTTGCAAAACTGATCGTTGGTATTGAGAAGCCAACCTCCGGTCAGATTTTATTTAATGGAGAAGACATTACAGAAAAAAGTATTACCGAGCGTGCCAAAATGGGTATCAGCTTTGCATTTCAGCAGCCGGTTCGATTCAAAGGAATCCAGGTGCTGGATCTGATCCGTATGGCAGCAGGCCGTAGAATGAGCGCAGCAGATGCCTGTCAGTATTTGTCTGAAGTAGGACTCTGTGCAAAGGATTACATCAATCGTGAAGTAAATGCAAGTCTTTCCGGCGGTGAGTTAAAACGTATCGAGATCGCTACGGTGCTGGCCAGAGGCACACAGCTTTCCGTATTTGATGAGCCGGAGGCTGGCATCGATCTGTGGAGCTTCCAGAACCTGATCCAGGTATTTGAGCGCATGCAGGAGAAAACAAAAGACGGTTCCATCCTGATCATTTCCCATCAGGAGCGTATTCTGAACATTGCGGATGAGATCGTAGTGATCTCTGCAGGTCAGATCGTGAACCACGGACCGAAGGAAGAAATTTTACCACAGTTACTTGGAACATCTTCCGCAGTTAATATGTGTGACAAATTTAACAAGTAGAAATCTATATTGAGGATAAAAGGCTAACACTGTTAGTTGAAAAATATTTTATATATAGAAAAGAAAAAGGCTAATAGTGTTAGTTATAAAAATTAAGATGGAAAATAAAAAACTAATGGTGTTAGTTGAAATTTAGTTAGTATATAAATATGCAGGAAAGAACGAGGAATAGATAGATGATGGATGAGATTCAGAAAAGACTTCTGGCCGAAGTTGCTGATCTGCACGGCGTTCCGGAAGGAGCTTACAACATCCGTGCGAATGGTCAGATGGCAGCCAGAAATACAACAGCAAATATTGATATTGTTTCCAAAACCGATGTCAGCGGTATCGACATTTACATCAAACCGGGCACGGTAAACGAGAGTGTACACATTCCGGTTGTACTGAGCCAGAGCGGCATGAAAGAAATGGTTTACAATGATTTCCATATCGGAGAGGGCAGTGACGTGGTCATTGTGGCAGGCTGTGGCATTGACAACTGTGGGGATCAGGATGCAGAGCATGACGGCATCCACCGTTTCTTTATTGAAAAAAATGCGAAAGTAAAATATGTGGAGAAACATTACGGTGCAGGTGATGGCAAAGGAAAACGTATCCTGAATCCGGGTACAGAAGTGTATATGGAAGAGGGAAGCTACATGGAGATGGAAATGGTTCAGATCAAAGGTGTAGATTCTACCGTTCGGGATACCAAGGCAGAACTGGCTGCAGGTGCGAAATTAGTGGTTCGTGAGCGTCTGATGACACATGGAGACCAGAATGCAGTCAGCGGATATTCTGTCAGCCTGAACGGAGAAGGCTCCAGCGCGGATGTTATTTCACGTTCCGTAGCAAAAGATAATTCTTATCAGAAATTTGACTCCAGAATCATCGGAAATGCACCGTGCAGCGGTCATACCGAGTGTGATGCGATCATCATGGACAAAGCGAGAATCCTTGCAATCCCTCAGCTGGAGGCAAACGATCTGGATGCAGCACTGATCCATGAGGCAGCCATCGGAAAAATTGCCGGTGAGCAGATCATCAAACTGATGACACTTGGTTTGACAGAGGAAGAAGCAGAGGAGCAGATCGTCAACGGATTCCTAAGATAAGATAAGATAAGATATGTTTGCAGAAGTTTTTTTTGAAAGAATAGATTCTCTGAAATGTATGTACAGCATTTATTTGAGTAAGTGAAAACTAATATTATTTGTATTCTGCAATACACTGGAAATGAGAGTTTATGTATTAAAATCTGTACAATAAATCAGTAATCCATTTTTTGCATAACAAAAGTGGAATACAACGGATTTTTCGTGAAATATCGTTAAAAAATATACGAGATTTCAGAGCCCCGGAACAGTCGCCGGGGCTTTTTGAT
>CAVKTR010000179.1:0-2768 GCA_963659325.1 Dysosmobacter segnis | reverse complement strand
TCATATAAATAAAAAGTGCTGTATTGACATGATTGCCAATACAGCACTTTTTTGTACCATCATATTTGCTGTGACAGCCGAAATACATTCTTGTGAAAATCAAGTATTCCTTCTTCTTTCATTTTACCAAGTTCTTTAGACAAAGCACTCCGATCAACATTCAGATAATCCGCAAGCTGCTGACGGTTAAACGGAATTTCAAAGGTAGAAGTTCCCTGCTTACGATATTCTGCAGTTAGATAAGTCAGCAGACGGCCACGAATATTTTTCGGCGTAGTACAGAAAATCCGTGTAGAAAGCGTCAGATTTTTTCGCATGGAAATCTGCAAGAGATTATCAATCAGTTTTCGATACCAGTCAGATTGTGTGCAGGATGAATCCTCCATAATGCGGCGAATATTTAAAAATAAAATCTGACTGTGTTCTGCAGTTACAACTTCTACAAGCAGCGGTTCCTGTACAAGGGCATATGTCTCTGCAAACACACCGCCGGCAGAGATGTTGCTTAAAATAGTGGAGTTGCCTAAAAAGTCAGTGTTGATAATATTGACACTTCCGCTTAATAAAATACCAATTTCATCAACAGTGGTATCCATATGATAGATGATTTTGTTTTTGTCATATTCTTTCTGACGCAGATACCCTGCGGTATTCATTTGTTCTAATTCATTTTGTGTGATTCCACGAAAGAGCGGTGAAATCAAATTCTTTTTCGTATTCATATAAAACATAAATCCTTTTTCTGAGTTGAATATTAGTATATTTCTAAAAAAATAGAGAAAATAATTCTTACTTTATATATCAGATCTCCGAAAAACAATCCTTCAGAAAATCAGCAAATTCACGAATCAGCGGATTTTCATTTCGTTTGTTCCAGACGCAGGCCAGGGAGGATTCCATGGAAATTGGTATATTCTCCAGATCTGGGTGATCTGCGGTGAGATAGCCGAAATTTGAGTCGCAGACGACCATACCGCCATGATTTTCCACGCTGATCAGTGCGGATTGAAGGTTTGGCATATGGCAGAGTGCTTTTGTATCAAAGGCTACATGCTTCTGCGAGAGCCGTGTGGCGGTAGATTCCCATTGCTGCTGGCTCCAGGCACCGTAGGATGCGTCATACAAAATATATTCATTTTCATTTGTATCATTCAGCAGATATTTTGAAATAAACAGGCGAAGATCTTCTTTCGCAAACAATTCAATGTGATTATCTGTCCGGTCACTGATCTGAGAATTACACATGATAGCGATATCCAGTTTGTCCTCCGCAATAGCGGAAAACAGTGCGTTGTTTGAGTCACGCAGTAATTCAAAGTCAGTGGCAGGATTGGCATCCATAAAATCTGTGATGCTGTCATAAAGTTTCCCAAATGGATCCAGCCAGGTGGACATTCCGATGTGAAAATGCAGCCGCATCACATCATACATGTAATGAATGGTATTTAATGTATGCTTTAACTGATTATGGTTGGTGCGGAAATAGTTATAATATTCTTCACCAATCGGTGTCAGGACGACGCCTTTTGAACTTCGTTCAAATAATTCGCATCCCAGTTCTTCCTCCAGATGAGCGATATGTTTGCTGATTGCCTGTGGAGAACGGAATATCTTTTCAGATGCTTTCGTAACACTTTTTGATTCGGCAGTTGCCATAAAGCAGGAAACCTGTGTCTCTGTCATAAGTTACCTCCCATCATTTCAGCCAGGATAGAGAATACTTCCGGAGAATCTTTCTGAAATACACCAAATACAAGATCCACTTTGCGGGAGAGAGGTTCAAAAGTCAGATGTGGATTTTTCATAATCTGCCCGCAGGCCGGTGCAAAGCAGCTACCGTTTCCGATACTTGCATTGAGGTGTACGGAAGCATTATTTGGATAAAGTTTCAGCGGTTTTGGAGACAGACCAAGTTCTGTATACAGCTTCAGATCCCGTGCTTGTACGGACAGATCTTCTGTTTCACCAGCGGCAGTGCAGAGATGGAAATTTTTTGTCTCACGTTCAGAGCTTACGGCGAGACAGAGATCTGTCTCGGCAACAGCAATCCTGGTAAATGGAACCAGAATATGTTCCAGTTCATAATTTGTTGTAAGGTAACAATCCAAAAGTTGATGATCGATCAGTTCCTGCGCTTCCTTTGCATTTAATTCGTAAAAAAACAGGCTCTGTTCCGGATATTTTCTGCGGAAATCCAGAGCAGCCTGACGGATCCAGAAAGCGTTTCCAATCCAGTCGGAAATACCGATCCGAATGACGGTATTCATAACCGGAGCTGTCTTATCTGCAATTTCCTGAAGGCGCATATTGGAATCATGAAAAAAATTAAGCAGATAGATACCGGCAGCTGTCGGAGTCACAAAATTTTGATCCCGGATCAGAAGCGGAAAACCGAGTTCTTCTTCCAGATTCTGAATGTGCCGGCTGACGGCCTGCTGCGTGATCTTCAGCTCTCTGGCAGTATTGGAAAAACTGTGTGTATCTGTCACAGATAAGAAGCATAAAACACTAAGTTCGTTCATCTATTTCATGTCCTCCCGGTTTTAATATGTACTAAGCTTATTGTACCAAGTCGCTAGCGCGACGGCTAGCCCTAAGTACATGCAACCACTACTTTTTAATAAAAAAATAGCAGTTTTTAAATTTATGATGTATTGTTAAGTTACCACACCAAACAACTTCATAAACAAAAAAACTGCTATGATTACTTTAACATGGATTTTTAAACTCAACAACTACATATCTGAATTTTATGGATTTTTTTATCG
>CAVKTR010000178.1:0-2889 GCA_963659325.1 Dysosmobacter segnis | reverse complement strand
ATTTGTCTGCTTTACATCATCAATGCTTCATGTTACTATAAAAAACGAATACAAAGGCGTATGGATACCCGGGTATCTGTATGTCCTTTTTTATATTATAGTATATTTAGTATACTATTACAGGAGGAAAGAATAATGAAGCTGGAAAATTATGAGGTGCATCTGCCAAGCTATTCTATTGGTGACAAAATTTATGACAAAATCGGACCGGTATGCGAGTCTTATGGAAAAACAGTTCTTGTGATCGGAGGGGAGAAAGCACTGGACGCAGCCTATGATAAGATCTGTTCCTATGTGGAAAAAACAAATCTCAGGATCATCGGGAAAGAACTTTTTGGCAAAGACTGTACTTATAAAACTGTAGAAAGGCTCCGCGCACTTCCTGTGTATCAGGAAGCAGATATGGTGTTCGGAGTTGGCGGAGGTAAAGCACTGGATACGGTGAAATGTCTGTGTATCACCGACGATAAGCCGGTGTTTACGTTTCCAACTATCGCATCCAACTGTGCGGCGTGCACATCCGTTTCCATTATGTATAATGATGACGGAACCTTCCTGAAGCCACACTTTTTTGTGCGTCCGGCCATGCACGCGTTCATTGATACAGAGATTATTGCCAAGGCACCGGCGAAATATATGTGGGCGGGAATCGGTGATACCTATGCGAAATATTATGAGGCAACTATATCTTCCAGAGATGAAAGACTGGAGCACTTTACCTCGGTAGGTGTGGCAGTGAGCCGGATGTGCCGTGATCCGCTGCTTCAGTATGGCGCAAGGGCCTTTGCAGATCATCAGAAAGGACTCTGTACCTATGAGGTGGAACAGGTAGTTCTTGCAATCGTGGTGACGACGGGGATTGCCTCAATCTTTTTGACAAAGGACTTTACTCCGGATTACAACAGTGGTCTTGCTCATGCGATATTTTATGCGCTGACCAGTTATCCGGTCATTGAAAAGAGACATCTTCATGGAGAGATTGTGGGATTTGGTGTGCTGCTGGCACTGCTGGTGGATCAGGAATATGAAGAATTTGAAAAGATCTATGAGCTGAACCGGGAAATCCATCTGCCGGTTTCCCTGGAAGAAATCGAGATCACAGAAGCGCAGTGGGAAGAAAGCATGAACCGGATCCCGGAGATGTCGGATGTAAAGCATTATCCTTATAAGGTTACGAAAGAGATGCTGGTGGAGGCAATGGAACGGCTGAATGCGAAGAGACAGAGCCGTTGTTAATGATACTGAAACAACAGATTTCAGTGTGGATTATAAAGTGCTGAAATGTAAGTTGGCACAGGAGAGGAGTTCCGGATTTTATGGAAAAAAAGAGTAACACAGGAATGATCATCTGGGGTGTGGCCTTTGTATGGTTTACCACCCATTTCGGAGGCGGTTTTGCTTCGGGGGCACAGATCTACAGCTATTATGTGCGGTACGGGATCTGGTGTCTGTTTATGCCGGCAGTGGCAATGGCTTACAATGCGGTATTTTTTGCCTACAGCCTGCGGTTTGCCAGAAAACATGAGGTATATGATTACCGGTCATATAATAACGCCTTTTATGGAAAATTTGCGCCGGTGTTTTCCAACCTGTTTGAGCTTTTGTATATCTGCGTAATGTGCGTGGCTCCGGCGGTAGCTTTTGCAACAGGCGGTGCGACTTTAAGTGCTTTGACAGGGCTGCCATATCTGGCGTGTACGTTGATCATAGGGATTTTTATTTTTGTTGTGGCGATCTTTGGCACAGATCTGGTGCGGAAAGTAGCTTCTGTGCTTTCAATCTGTATCATTGCGGGTCTTTTGATCGTGTATATCCCGAATATCATTGCAGGAAGCCATGAGATTGCGGCAGCAGCACAGAGCATGGGTACACAGCAGCTGCCTTTTGGAAAGGCACTCTACTCCGCCTTTATTTACGGAACGTTTCAGCTGGCAAATGTCGCAGTGTTTGTCCAGCACGCGAAATCCTTCCGGAAACCGGGGGATGCGGTAAAGAGCATGGGAATCGGTTTTGTGATTAATGCTGCCATGATGGTCATGGTAGTTCTGGGAATCCTGACAGTCAGCGGGAAGCCGGAGATGGCACAGCAGAGTGTGCCGACCCTGTTTATGGTACAAAGTGGCGTGGGAAAAGCATTTATGACTCCTCTGATCTCCGTACTGATCATTCTGGGAGCAGTTTCCACGGCTGTAAATATGGTAGCTGCCATGGTAAAAAGAATCTGCAGCGGCCTGGAAAAGATGCAGAAAAGCAATGATCGTGGAAGTGCGGATCCTGCATCAGAAAATCCGATATCCATTCACCAGGGGCCGACTTCCAGAGAAATCATTGCGGCGGTGGTCTGCTGTATCGTAGATTTCGGGATCGCCCAGTTCGGACTTCTCACTCTGATCCAGAAAGCGTACAGTATTCTTGCCTACCTTGCCATTCCGGTGATACTGGTACCGTATGTGGTGCATATGGTGGCGACACGGCTTGATACGAAGTGAAATTCCTCCTTCACTTCAGAATGAAGATAAAAATGTAAAAATTTATGTAACGTTTCTCCCGGCTGTGACTTAATTATATAGAAAGACATCAGATAAGATATCAAATAAGATATTATTAGAATGCACTCCCGGACTTTTCCTGCTATAGGCACAGAAAGGTTTCGAGAGTACATTACAGCAGAGAGGAAAAACACTATGAAACGATATTTGGGAATATTCATTCCGACGGTTGCAGTTGGTTTGTCAGGCTGTGCATCCGGTGCGGACAGTGAGCAAGTAGCGAAGCGGATTGCGAATATCCGCTTGACTGGAAGCAAACAGATCAGGGCGACGGATGGACCGGCCCATTGAAGATTCCGAAAGATGCAGTAGGATAAAAAAGATACAGGGAGCAGCAATG
>CAVKTR010000177.1:0-2976 GCA_963659325.1 Dysosmobacter segnis | reverse complement strand
CCACTTTTCTTACCACTTTGAATCATGATTTTGTGATATTTTGCGATACTTTACGAGATTTTCACTGCAAGCATCAAATGCCTTCAAGCCCTTATAAATCAAGTATTTCCGCAACTTTCCATCTATTACTTTTCATCCACAACCTGAAATATGAAGAACTTTAAATAATATGACTCATCTGCCGCCCACAAAATCGGATGATCCGCAGACTGTGTCCGGAACTCTACCTGACGCAGTCTCTTATGGGTAGAACGCGCTGCCTCACGGATGGTCTTTGCCAGCAGCTCCTGTGTCATGAAATGAGAACAGGAACAGGTTGCCAGATAACCGCCGTCTTTGACCAGTTTCAGGCCTTTCATGTTGATCTCACGATAACCTTTGATGGCATTTTTGGTTGCCTGGCGGGATTTTGTAAATGCCGGTGGATCCAAAATTACAACGTCGTATTTTTCTCCGGCTGCTGCCAGTTTCGGAAGTTCGTCCAGTACGTTCGCCGCACGGAATTTTACGGTATCGCTCAAACCGTTGCGTTTCGCATTTTCCGTTGCCTGCTCTACCGCAAACTCTGAAATATCCAGTCCGGTTACTTCACTTGCTCCCGCGATTCCCGCATTCAGAGCAAAGGTTCCCATGTGAGTAAAGCAGTCCAGCACACGTTTTCCTTTACACAATTTCTGAATCGCCAGACGATTGTATTTCTGATCCAGGAAAAATCCGGTTTTCTGACCATTTACCACATCCACCATGTAGTGCACACCGTTTTCCACGATTTCCACATTGGTATCAAATTCTTCTCCGATAAAACCTTTTACACGGCTCAATCCTTCTTTTTCCCGCTCTTTTGCATCGCTTCGCTCATAAACACCACGAATCTGAATGCCATCCTTTGCAAGAATCTGTTTCATCAGATCAGCCAGAAGTTCTTTATAGCGTTCCATGCCAAGAGTCAGACACTCCATGACCAACACATCTTCATATTTATCAATTACGATTCCCGGCAGGAAATCCGCCTCGCCAAACACAAGACGACAGGAAGAAGTATCCACCGTATCTTTTCGGTATTTCCATGCATTCTGCAGACGCATCTCAAAAAATGCCTCGTCAATCTCCTGATCCACATGTCTCGTCAGCAGACGCACACGGATTTTTGAATTCTGATTGATGTAGCCTTTTCCCATCGGATAACCGTCAAAATCATGCACCAGCACGATATCACCGTTGTGAAAACGTCCGGTAATGGTTTCAATTTCATTATTGAACACCCATGCACCGCCCGCTTTGATGGTACGTCCTTCTCCTTTTTTCAATGTTACAATTGCCAGATTTTCCTGTTTTATCATATTGTTTTCTATGCTCCTACCGTTTCTATCGTTATCAGTTATGTACTTTTATCTTTTGATGCTGCTTTTATTAAAATCTATTTTAAATATCCACCTGTTTATCATTCATTGCATTCCAGAGAAAACACTATCTTACAGGCAAAGATGTTTATGTTCTGTCATATCCTGCTTAAATTTACAGATCATCTCATTTGTCAGGGAAAAATTATCCGGTGACTCAAAAATTTCCTCCGGTGTCACCCATTTTGCCATGGCGAGTTCGTCCTCCTGAATGATGATATGATCTTCTCCATCCAGTTCACAGAAAAATCCAAACAACAGACTTTCTGAATATGGCCACGGCTGACTTTTATAATAACGAAGATTTTTCACATGCAAATGTGTCTCCTCGTACACTTCTCTTGCAACGGTTTCCTCGATGGTCTCACCCACCTCCGCAAAACCTGCAATCAACGCATAATGATCCCGGAAACCATTCTTGTACCAGCTGACCAGAATTTTCCCCTTGTGCATTACTCCGACGATCACACATGGACAGATTTTCGGATATTCCATCTGACCGCAAACCGGACAACGCATCATCCGCTCCCGCTCATCCGGAATCATACGGGTTCCACATCCGCCGCAAAAACGGTGTGCCGCATACCAGCCTGCTAACTGCGCGCCGACCAGTCCTGCATAACATAAATGTTGTGGTGCCGCGCCACGCAGATATCTGGTTGTTTCGTAGTGAAATTCTGATTGTTTCTCCAATTGCTCATCAAAATCTCTCTGCTGTTTTTCCGTGTCAGATTGTTTATCAGAATCCTCCTGCTGTTTTTTCACACAAGACTGTCCCAAATGCACCAGATTCAGTTCTTCCCGTTCTTTGTACTGATGCTGCTGATACAGGAAAAATCGCTCCTCACCGACTGCAAACAGATACACAAAACGATCTCCGTTCTGTACCTGTTCCTTTAACTCATGATACCGTGGGAAAGATATATCTTCTTTCGTTCCCCGCAGCAATATTTTCCGCTCCTGCATACAGATGATCCAGTCGTTTTCCTCCGGTTGTAATTTATGCCACTCGTTATTAAAATGAAATGGTGCAATATCCTGTATCATACGTCACTTTTACCTGCCTTGTTTTTATCTTAATATCCAAAAGTTCCTGCCAGAGATTCATCATCATCAATCCACTGCTGTACCGGAATCATACGGTACTCATCCTTGGAATCGCGAATATACACCCGGTCGATTCCGGCATTGATGATCATTCGTTTGCACATGGAACAGCTGTTGGAATTTTTTACATATTCCCCGGTATCCACTTCTTTTCCAACCAAATACAATGTACTTCCGATCATTTTTCCTCTGGACGCACTGATGATCGCATTGGCCTCCGCATGCACACTGCGGCAAAGCTCATAGCGCTCACCTCTCGGCACGTTCATTTTCTGCCGGATACAGACGCCTAAGTCAGAGCAGTTCTTTCTGCCTCTTGGTGCTCCCACATAACCGGTGGAAATAACTTCATCATTTTTTACAATAACGGCACCATAATGTCTGCGCAGACAGGTTCCGCGCTGTCCCACAATTTCAGCCAGATCCAGATAATAATTAATTTTATCCCGACGCTCCATCGCGTTTTCCT
>CAVKTR010000176.1:0-3037 GCA_963659325.1 Dysosmobacter segnis | reverse complement strand
GGATATCAGAAATAATTGTTAAATAGAAGTATATCCAAGCGGATTATTTTTGAAAGTGGTAACATTGCAGTTACTCATAAAATGTTGTAAAATAAAGTCATTCGGAATCATGTATAAAAGCATGAAAAACCCTGACGGAAAGGGCTATAAATATCATTACGACATAAGAGAAAAGGGGATTTGCAATGGAACTTAAGATGGAGATAAGCCAAAAACAGGTGTTATCGCAGCACATGGTTCAGTCCATGGAGATTCTACAGATGAGTGCCCAGGAACTGGAAGGTTATATTGAGAAGCTGGCGCTGGAAAATCCGGTGATCGAGCTGGCAGATGCCAGTCAGTCAAAAGCGGATACGCAGCAGGAAGATCTTCAGCGGAAGCTGGACTGGCTGGAGTCCACCGATCTGCAGAACCGTGTTTATTATCAGCAGGAGCGGAATGCGGAAAACGTGGAAGCAAACTGGCATGACAGCAGACAGTCAGAAGAAAATCTGGAGGAATATCTGCATGCACAGGTTCTGCTGGCAGATTATACCGAGCTGGAACGGGCGATTGTAGAGTATCTGATCTGTTCTCTCGATTCCCGGGGCTATTTTTCCGGGGAACTGGCACAGGTGTCAGAGCATTTTCAGGTGTCAGAGGACGTAGTAGAAGAACTGCTGAAAGACATTCAGGAACTGGATCCGGCGGGCGTTGGAGCCAGAAATCTTCAGGAGTGTTTATTGCTACAGATTCAGCGGAAAAAAGATTACTCCGACGTTGCCGTGGCGATTATTGAACATTATATGGAAGAAGTTGCGAAAAACCATTTACCAAATATTGCAAAGAAACTGCAGGTTTCCGTGGAAGAAGTGCAGGAGGCCTGTCAGGAGATCCGCAGCCTGAATCCAAAGCCGGGAAGTTCGTTCAGCGACAGAGAACAGCTTCGTTATATCAGCCCGGATGCGGTTGTGGTAAAGCTGGAAGACCAGTTTGAAATCCTGATCAACGAATATCAGTATCCGGGATTTTCTATCAGCAATTATTATCAGGAAATGATGCAGAGTACCACGGATGCAGAGGCGAAAAAATATCTGCAGGAAAAAGTACAGCAGGCGCAGTGGGTGTCCAACTGTATTTCACAGCGTTCTTCTACTTTATCCAGAGTCATGCATCTGCTGGTAGAAAAACAGCATGAATTTTTTATGGAGGGACCGGGACATAAGCGGCCAATGCGTCTGGCTGATCTGGCAGAGGAACTGGATCTTCATGAATCCACCATCAGCCGTGCCATGCGTGGAAAATATCTGCAATGTTCCTGGGGCATTTTCCCGTTGAACTATTTCCTGACTTCTGTTGCCGTAAAAAGCAGCAATACTGACGGTGCGGAGGACAAGACACCGGAGCAGATGAAAGCATTGATCCAGGAAATCGTAGATGGTGAAAATAAGAAAAAACCGTACAGCGACCAGGCCATCAGTGACCAGCTTTCCGCAAAGGGAATCAAGCTTTCACGCCGTACCGTGAACAAATACCGCACCGAGATGGGAATCCCGGACAAGAGCGGCCGAAAAGAATTTTGATGATTTTTTGAACATTGTGAATGCGGATTATAAAGTGATTGTGTTCGTGAGCGGGTAGTGAAAGAAGATTATGTGAATGCCTGTTTTTATACAGGGCTGTATGGAAGGGAACATTGTAACAGGAGAGCGTTATTGTTAGAAAAAGAGGAGTTCGTATGACATTAAAAGAATTTTTTGCAGAGTATCCAAAGATTGCCATCGCATTTTCAGGCGGAACAGATTCTGCATACCTGGCTTATATGGCAAAAAAATACGCAAAAGAAATGACTGCGATTTATGTGTCCACCGCATTTCAGCCGGCCTTTGAGAAAGAAGACGCGATTCGTTTCAGTAAGGAATACGATATTCCATTGACGATTCTGGAACGGGATGTGCTGAGTCAGGAAGCTGTAGTACAGAATCCGTCAAATCGCTGTTACCATTGTAAAAAAGTAATTTTTTCAGAAATTCAGAAAAAGGCACTGGAGCTTGGATTTACCTGTCTGGCGGATGGAACAAATGCTTCCGACGATGCCGACGACAGACCTGGTATGAAGGCACTCCAGGAGATGAAGGTGTTGTCACCGCTTCGGATTTGTGGAATCACAAAACCGGCGCTGCGTGATGTATCAGAACAACTGGGATTATTTACAGCCCGAAAACCGTCTTATGCCTGTCTGGCCACCCGAATTCCGACGGGGACACGGATTACCGCAGAGCAGCTGCAGAAGGTAGAACAGGCAGAGAATGCACTGATGGATATGGGATTTTCTGATTTCAGAGTTCGTCATCCGGAAGGCTATGCGAAGCTTCAGGTGAAACCGGAGCAGCTTTCCCTTGTGATGGAAAACCGAGAAGAGATTCTGGCAGTATTGGAACCGATTTTCGGAACCGTCTGTCTGGATCTGAAACCGAGATAGTACATCAGATGTGAGATGACTCCCATCTGATATAGCCTCCGGCAGGATTACAGAGATGCACAGAGGAATATGTCATACGTTGCATGACGTGCATCTCGCAGCAAGAATGCCGATGGCATTCTTGAATTTATGCAAATGAAATGCAAGTTTTTTGAGAGAAAACAGATACAGAGATTCGAATTTTAAAATTTGATAAAGTGGCGCAAACCCGCATAAACACTGGACTTGACCAACGGTCGAGTCCTTTTTTGACCGAAAAGATTGACGAGGGTGTGGATTGCTGTTATAACTGGGAGCACAGACAGAGATGTCAACTGTTTCTGCAGAACAGATACAAAAAAGAAAAGCGGCAAAGAAATTTTTTGAACATCGAAAAGAATGTGATGGTGTAAAATCAGAAAAGTCCCTCTGTTGCTACTTGAAAGGAGAAAAATCTGAAATGGAAAAAAGAGAAAATTTCGGAAGATATATAAAAGAAAAACGAAAAGAAGCCGGGCTCTCACAAAAAGAGCTGGCCCAACAGTTATTTGTATCAGAATCAGCAGTCAGCAAATGGGAAAGAGGTTTATCCTACCC
>CAVKTR010000175.1:0-3085 GCA_963659325.1 Dysosmobacter segnis | reverse complement strand
GATAGTTTGCTGCATAAATCATACAGCTTTTAATCAATAGTTTCCGAGACTGCTCAATTAAAATGTATGATTGGCGGGAAAAACGTCAAAATATATGAAAAAATGTAACAAGAAAAGTCCGATATGTTGTTTTAACAACATACAGGGCTTTTCTTTTTGATTATAATAACATCAGTATTTCGATAACAAACCCTTTACAGAATTTTTTATAAAATAATTCAGATTATCTTGCAAATACGGATTTAAGAAAATATGTCACTCTAAACTATACTTACAGCAAAGGAGAAATTTTATTATGGAACAGAAAATGTTTTGCTACCAGTGTGAACAGACTGCAGGATGCAGCGGTTGTACAGGAGCCGCTGGTGTCTGTGGAAAAGATGCAGCAGTCGCTGCCTTACAGGATGAACTGACCGGTGCTCTGATCGGTCTGGCAAAAGCCTGTGGAAATAACCCGAAAACAGAAAACACCGACCGCATCATCATCGAAGGTTTATTTACAACTGTCACAAATGTGAACTTTAATGCTGAAACACTCACGGCTATGATTCAGGCAGTAAATGAAGAAAAGGAAAAAGTCGTACCAAACTGCAGCAGCTGCATGTCTCCATGTGGAAACACGTCCAACTATGATATGAAAAATCTCTGGAACGAACCGGATGAAGACATCCGTTCCCTGAAATCTCTGATTTTATTTGGTATCCGCGGTATGGCAGCTTACGCTTATCACGCAATAGTCCTTGGTTATACAGATGAAACCGTCAACAGTTTCTTTTACAAGGCCCTGTCCTTTATCAGTTACGATCTGGAAATGGAGCATCTGCTTCCGGTCGTTCTGGAAGTGGGAGAAGTGAACTTAAAATGTATGGCATTGCTGGATCAGGCAAACACCACTACTTATGGTACACCGGTGCCAGCCAAAGTACCGCTTACCATTGAAAAAGGTCCATTTATCGTTGTCACAGGACATGATCTCAGGGATCTGGAGCTTCTTCTGGAACAGACGAAAGACAAAGGAATCAACATTTATACACATGGAGAAATGCTTCCAGCCCACGCTTATCCGGAATTAAAGAAATATCCGCATCTGAAAGGAAACTTTGGTACTGCATGGCAGAATCAGCAAAAAGAGTTTGATCATATTCCGGGAGCGGTTTTATTCACAACCAACTGTCTGATGCCGGTAAAACCAAGCTATGCCGATCGTGTATTTACCACAGAGGTCGTTTCTTACCCGGAAATGGTTCATATCGATGAAAAGAAAGATTTTACACCGGTAATTGAAAAAGCTCTGGAATTGGGCGGATATGATACGGATCAGGAAAAAACAGGCATCAACGGCGGTCATTTTGTCATGACCGGCTTCGGACATGGAACCGTATTAAGTGTTGCAGATACGGTCATTGATGCCGTAAAATCCGGTGCGATCAGCCACTTTTTCCTGGTTGGCGGCTGCGATGGTGCAAGAGCCGGAAGAAATTATTATACAGAGTTTGTAAAACAGACACCGACAGATTCCATCATTCTGACTCTGGCCTGCGGAAAATACCGTTTTAACGATCTGGATCTTGGTGAAATCGGTGGATTGCCACGAATTATGGATATGGGACAGTGTAATGATGCGTACAGTGCCATTCAGGTTGCGGTTGCACTGGCAGAAGCATTCCAGTGTGATGTAAATGAGCTTCCGTTGTCTATGGTGCTTTCCTGGTATGAGCAGAAAGCGGTATGTATTTTACTTACTTTATTACATCTTGGAATCAAGAACATTTATCTTGGGCCAACACTTCCGGCATTTATTTCACCGAATGTGCTGAATTATCTGGTAGAGAATTATAATATTGCGCCAATCAGTACACCGGAAGATGATTTGAAGAAAATTTTGGGATAAAATATTTTAATTTATATAGTAAGTAGTCGGATAAATTCAATTATTCGACTACTTATTTTTTGCTTGTTTGCAGGAATTTTTAGTTGAGCAAAATAGAATTTGTGATAAAATGGGAGTAAGTAAATTTTAACCAAAGTAAGGGGAATAAAAGTCTATGAAAAAAACAGAAAATAATATCTATCGTGTCGAAACAGATGGATTTTTTGGGGAATTCGGGCGGCGAGACAGGATGGATTCTCTTACAAAAACATTGGAATTTGTTTCAAAATGGTAAAAGAGGTACACTATGATTGAACATATGAAATTAGATGATATGCAAAAATTCTGTTCGGAAGTAAAAAACTGGCTGAATGACCGGTATGGAGCAGAAGAGGGCCGCAGGCTCTGGGAAGCTGTAGCCAAACAGTACGATACATATTTAGAGAATTTACCTGATTATGGCGGGAAAAAGAATGCTCATGCACTTGCAATTTAAGGCAGTATTGTAATTTTCTCTATGTATCCGTTGTTGCCAGATCACCCGCCAGTCGAAGAATTGCAGGATTTTGTCACTAATCTGTTTATGGAAGGTTTTGTAAAACTGGGAAAGATTTTCAATCTGAATCGAAGTTTTGATATACGATTGATTAATAAAGTTTTTCATGTAATAGGAAACAAGGATCAAAAGCAGTATAAACAATATCCGGCAACATTCTGTAATATATCAGAACCATACGATAAGGAGCATCATGCAGCCAGATACTATTTTTCCCAGTGTCCGAATGCAGATTTTGCAAAAGAACATGATCTGATGCATGTGTTGCCACTTTTTTGCAATTCCGATTACTGGGGAATCAGTCAGATTCACGGAACATTGATTCGGTGCGGTACCTGTGGAAATTCTGATAAATGTGATTATTGTGTGGTTGGATCTGAAAATCCAATGGCAAAGGAATATGAAATTGTAAAAGATGAAAATGGATTTTTAGTGAGTCGGAAGATTAAATAGCAAAAAATATATCAAAATTGGTTCCTCTTTGGGAAATTTATATATAGCAGCAGATTAAACGCAAATAATCTGTGACGTATTTCTATAAAACGTGAAATAGAGATAATGAAAGCGAAAGATAGTGTTTTTATGTTTTCATGGCTTCATAAGTATGATATAATTCATAAGGAAAGTATCAGATTCAGAGTAGAGAAAAAGAGCAGTTC
>CAVKTR010000174.1:0-3091 GCA_963659325.1 Dysosmobacter segnis | reverse complement strand
AAAAAGGGCACAGGCTATCAGTATGAAGCTTGCGAAGCAAATGTTTCCAGGATATCAAGCACTAGTTGTCACGCATACCGATGGTCATAATGAATCAGGAAATATTCATACCCACATCGTGATAAACAGTGTCCGGAAATATGCAGTGAACCGGCAGCCTTATATGGATAAACCACATGAAGAACGTGCTGGTTACAAGCACCGGTCCACCGATAAATTCATGAAGACTTTCAAGAAAGCAGTCATGGATAGATGTCAGCAGGAAGGACTTCACCAGATAGATTTACTTGCTCCTGCTGAAAGAAAAATCACACAGGCAGAATATATGGCACAAAAATCCGGTCAGGAAAAACTGGAAAAAATCAATCAGGAAATCGTAGCAGACGGACTGAAACCGACAGCCACAGTATTCCAGACACAAAAAGATTATTTGCGAAATGCCATTGATGAATGTGCTGCTACTTCCGATAGCTTTGATGAATTTCAGGCAAAACTGTTGGAGCAATTTCACATTTCTGTTGTTGATCATCGTGGCAGATACAGCTACCTTCATCCTGATCGGCAGAAACGGATCACAGAACGTGCACTGGGAACGAGATATGGGAAAGAATATCTGGAACAGACATTTCTGCACAAAGATCCAATTGCCATCCTGTATGTCAGATCGCATCTGCGACTGGTGGTGGATCTCCAGACCAATGTCAAAGCTATGCAGAGTCCGGCTTATGCCCGTCGTGTAAAGCTCACCAACCTGCAACAAATGGCAAATACCATTATCTATATACAGGAGCACGGAATTGATACACAAACTGAGTTAAAAAGAATGCTTCTCGACTCACAGAAGGAACTCGCTGAATGTCAGAATCAGTTGGCACAACATGTCACGAAAGCAAAAACACTCAACAATCAGATTCATTACACCGGTCAGTATTTTGCAAATAAGGAAGTCTACTCCCAATTTGTAAAATCGAGAATTAAAGGCAAATATAGGAAAGAACATTCAGCTGAAATTCTGGCATTTGAAGAAGCCAGAGACTGGTTAAAATCCTTCTACCAAGATGGAACAATGACCAGTATGAAGGATCTGAAAGTCCAGAAAAACAATTTACAGCAGACCATAGATTCAGACAAAGAATCCGTAAAATCTCTGAAAGAAAAGTTAAAAGATTTGGAAACTGCTGATCAGAATGTTGATGCGATTCTCCACATGCAGATTCCAGAAAAACGCAAAGAAAAATCAAAAGAACCAGAACGATAAATCACACCAAACAAAGGAGGAATGTTACATGACACAGGAAGAATTTAATGTTGTCTTTGAACTTCAAATGAGAAAGTGCTCTGATATTCTGGCACATAAAAAGAAAGAATATACCGGCGATAATCTTGACCGGCTAAGTGCATTCAAGATTGCTGCCGCCTTACAGAATTGTGATCCGAAAGCTGCACTGGCAGGTATGATGTCGAAACATGTCGTATCTCTTTATGATATGTGCTATTCCAGTCTACTTCATTTTGATATGGATCAGTGGGATGAAAAAATCACGGACTGTATCAACTATCTCATTCTGCTAAAAGCACTGGTAAAGGAGGAACAGGCGTATGGATCACATTGAAACAGCTATACTGAACTGTTACGGAATCCGGGAAGCAGAACAGAATATGGTCTTTGCCGCCAGACTTACACAGCATGGTCATACAATCCGTAACATGGAAGATTTAATGACTCTTTACCATCAGGCATATAACAAGAAAACAGTAGAAAATATTGCCAGTCTTCCACATCCAACTGTCCAGAAATTTATGGTAATTACCGTAGCCATCGTCGGAGCAAGCAGACGTTTTCTGACACAGATTACCCGGCATCAAAATGAAGTAAAATACATGAGTGCTTCTCTGCAGTACAGCAATTATTCCAGACATGCAGCTTTTGCCATTCCATATAAAATTCTAAAAGCAGAAAGCAGCATCCAGGAACTCTACGCTAAAAGCTGTCAGTCAGATTTTGATAATTATGAAAAACTTATTGCAGCTGGAATTGATCATGATGCAGCCGGATACGCAACACCTCAGGGCTTACGAAATGTTCTGATCATCAGCGCTACACCTTATCAGTGGAAACACATGATTGGTCAAAGAACCTGCCGTAGAAATACAGATGAAACTCGAATTGTAATGCTCAGCATCTGGAAGAAATTATACAGTCTGAGTCCCATACTTTTTGCTCCTGATCTGACAGGTCCATTCTGTCAAAGAAGTTCCTGCATGGAAAAACAGATGTCCTGTAAGAATCCTATTTCTCAGATCTGGACACCAGCTGATATTTTACAGGCAGACTATCCATTGCTTATCAAAAAGGAGGTGCAATCCAATGAAAATTAAACTCATCGATTTCGGTCTGAAAGAAGATCACTATCCTTTCCGTCCACATGAAAATGATGCCGGTGCTGATGTATTCATGCCTTATGACTGCACTTTACATCCAGGAGAGATTGCCAGAATTCCTCTAGGGTTCGGACTGATCATTCCTGACGGATTTGCCGGATATGTCTTTCCAAGAAGCAGCATGGCAGCGAAAGGGTTGGTATGC
The DNA here is from genome assembly GCA_963659325.1 of Dysosmobacter segnis. GTDB lineage: Bacteria > Bacillota > Clostridia > Lachnospirales > Lachnospiraceae > Eubacterium_I. The sequence continues at coordinate 504 of CAVKTR010000174.1, read as the reverse complement.
GAACTTCCGCCAATTGATTCCGGTTATCGTGGAGAAATCCATGCAATCCTCAGCAACGTAAGCACTGAAACACAAATCATTCATAAAGATACCAGGGTTGGTCAGCTTGTGATCACGCCCGTTTTAATCGCAGATTTTGTTCTGGATCTCGGAAATAAACGGGGTACCGGAGCATTCGGAAGTACAGGAGAATAACCACTATGATTACATTTGGAAGAAAACTGAAACACTTACGACAGAAAAATCATCTCACGCAGAAAGAACTCGGCATAGCTATGGGGTTCCCTGAAAACTGTGCCGATGTCCGGATTGCACAATATGAAAGCGATGTCCGTACACCCAAGGAAGATCTTTTAAAACTTTTTGCATCTACGCTGGGCGTGCCAATGGAAATTCTCACCGTCCCTGTACTCTCTGAACCCAGGGAGTACGAAGCTGCATCTTTCTGGAGTAAGCGCTTAATTTCTGGGTAGATAGTTATCTATCCGTTTATAACTCATAATA
>CAVKTR010000173.1:0-3182 GCA_963659325.1 Dysosmobacter segnis | reverse complement strand
GCGAGTTTTGCGCGAGCAGGAACCGACCAGCTTTTATAGGAGGTGGGCGCGAATTATATCAAGTCGAGCAAAAGTGAGACTTGGCGCGTAATTCTCGTCAGTGTAAACTGACAAAATACAACTGAGAATTACTGCGCATCCACGCGGAGCATTTATCTCAGTCTGAAAGACTGAGGTAAAAACCGAAGCAAAACAAGGGTAGCGAACGACTAGTGAATGAGAAAAGATGCTACGTTTTCATTTTCAAATATTAAATTTTTACCACAAAAGAAGCTTTTAAGACAACCGTTCCATTACCCAGTCAAGGTCGGACGTCGTTTTCATTTTTTCCAGTACTTCTTCGTCTTCAAGTACTTCACAGATCTTTGCCAGCAGATCCAGATGTTCATCCCCGATTCCGGCAATTCCAAACACAAGCTGTGCCTTCTCATCGCCAAAATCAACTCCTTCCGGATACTGTAAAAATACAATACCGGTTTTCTTTACGGTACCTTTGGCCTGGCTGGTTCCGTGCGGGATTGCAACACCCATTCCCATGTAGGTTGTGATCAGTTTTTCACGTTCCTGCATGGCATCTACATAGGTTTCATCCACATAGCCAAGCTGATGTAATAACTCACCTGCTGCCTGAATAGCTTCTTCTTTGGAAACCGGTGCCTGATTCAGACGGATTCCTTCTTTGATCAGAACCTGTTTTTTCTTAGGAGTAGCCTGCGGTATCTCGGCAAATGTGTCAGAAGTTTTTTCTTCTGTTTCTGCATTTTCTGCAACAGATGTTGTTTTCTCTGACTGTTTCTCAGTCGGAACATTTGTATCAGCTGGCTGCGCAGAAACTGCCACAGCTTTTTCCTTGCTAGTCAGCTGTTCATACAGTTCATCTAATGCCGGATCTGCAAGGAAGTTTCCAATGGTCACAAGCTGTGCCTGTGGTGCGGATTTTCTTGCACGGTCTGCCAGTGTGGTCTGAACAACCGCGATATCGCAGTCTGCCGGAATGTTGTCCACGGAAGTGTTGCTTACATGAATCTGCGGACATACTGCTTTTAGACGATTACGGAATTTTGTTGCTCCCATTGCTGAGGAACCCATTCCTGCATCACATGCAAAAATAATTTTCTTTACTTCAGATGCGTCTTTGATCGCAACCGGAGCAGTCTCACCTTTTGCTTCTGCTTTCATCGCTGCCATCTCTGCCTGTGCATCTTCCAGACTGGTCTTACCGCCTGCCATTTTTACGATCGGTGATGCGATGGCAAAGGAAATACCTGTTGCGATTGCGACACCAACTAATACTTTCCAGATATCCGGTCCCGGAGTCATCATCAGATATGCAATGATGGATCCCGGTGAAGCCGGTCCTACCAGACCACAGCCTGTCAGGTTAAACCAGAAAATTGCTGCCATATTTCCGACGATCGGTGCGATGATTACAAGTGGATTCATTAAAATATACGGGAAGTAGATTTCATGAATACCACCCAATACATGGATGATCACTGCGCCCGGTGCGGACTGTTTTGTCTTTTTATCTTTGCAGAAGAACATATATGCAAGCAGAACACCAAGTCCGGGACCCGGGTTTGGCTCAAGCATATACATGATGGATTTTCCGACCTCTGCTGCCTGTGCAGTAGCCAGCGGTGTAAAAATACCATGATTAATTGCATTGTTTAAGAACAGTACTTTTGCCGGCTCAATGAAAATTGCAACCAGCGGAAGCAGGCTGTGGCTTACCAGGATATTTACTCCTGCTGCCAGAACAGCTAAAATACCACTCATCACCGGGCCGACAACCGCATACCCCAGAATTGCCAGCAGCATACCGATGATACCTGCGGAAAAGTTGTTGATCAGCATTTCAAATCCCGCCGGCATATGGCCGTCCATCAACTGATCAAATTTTTTGATACAAAATCCTGCCAACGGTCCCATAACCATAGCGGCCATCAGCATTGTGATAGATGTATCACTCATGATCGCACCGATGACTGCGATGGCACCTACCACACGACCTCTGTCGCCGCCTACCATTTTTCCACCGGTAGATGCGATCAGGATCGGAATCAGATAAGTCAGCATCGGTGATACCATACTGTTTAATTTTTCATTTGGAATCCAGCCTGTATCGATAAACAGTGCTGCCAGAAAACCAAATGCGATCAATGCTCCAATATTCGGCATAACCATTCCGGACAGGAACTTACCGAATTTCTGTACTTTGTTTTTCACAATAATACCTCCCACTTTTGTAGCCCCCATACTACGAATCCAATGGGAAATGTTACAAAACCAGCATCCGGAAAACTTTCTAATATACGACAATGTGACTTTTTTCACATTCCATGAGAAAATCTTCCGGCAATTCTCCGTCGGATATAATGACGTCCACATCCGACAGTCCACAGATCGTATAAGTACTCTTGATATCTGTCTTGGAAGAATCCATCAAAACGATCACCTGCTCCGCCTGCGCGATTGCTGTGCGTTTTAACATCGCTTCTTCACTGTTTCCACAGGTAAAGCCTGCTTTCATTGAATACCCTGTTACCCCTAAAAATGTCTGATGAAAGTTGACTTGTTCCAGTTCCCGAATGGCTGAAATACCGTACATACTGATGCTGTAACGGTTCAGCTGCCCGCCGGTCAGCATGATGACAGGCTTTGTGAGATTTGCAAGTTCCGTCGCACAGGAAAGCCCTGTGGTATAGATCAGGTTCGATTGATCCGGGAACACCCTTGCCAGCTCCGTAGTTGTACTTCCGGAATCCAGAAAAACTGCGGTATCCGGATGGATCATCTGTGCTGCTTTTTTTGCTATCTCCTGTTTTGCCTGTATGTTGCGCACCGCACGTCTGGTGAGATAATCGTCTGTACCGATCACCAGCTGCACGGATTTTGCGCCACCATGTATTCTCACGATCTCTTTTGCCGCATCCAGGGCTTTGAGATCGGTGCGGAGTGTCATTTCTGACACGTTCGGGAACTGTTCCTTAATCTGTGAAAAACTTACCGTTCCTTGTTTGTTTACCAGTTCCGCAATCGCATTTCTGCGCATTTCCATTGCATCCATAGTTTCTCCTCTCCGCCATAGACTCTCAATTCCTGACGGATTGGAGAATTCTGGCAGTTCTTATTCTGTAATAAAGTTTGCAAGTAAATATTCTTCTGCTTCCGGACACCAT
>CAVKTR010000172.1:0-3201 GCA_963659325.1 Dysosmobacter segnis | reverse complement strand
GATTTTACTGGACTTTTCGCACCATTACTTATCTAAACTCTTCATCGTCGGGAATTTTTTTAGCTTTTCTTCGTTACCATTCATAACGCTTCGCTGTACTGTTTCTATTAAATTGTCTTCTCTTCATCACCGTTCATGATGAATCATTGTCAAATCATATCTGTTGTCAATTTGATGTCATTTGGTTCTTTCTGTTGTCAGATGGAAAGGTTCATAAGCCCTTCTTAAAATACATCCATTGTTGCAGCCAAATGTTCAAATGTTTCCTGTTTTTTCTCCTCTGTCGCCTCTGCATAGATATCCATAGTGGTCTGGATATCCTTATGACCCATGATCGACTGGATAACCTTCAGGTTGGTTTCTCTTTCACAAAGCCTTGTACAAAACGTGTGTCTCAAACTGTGCGCTGAAAAGTTCGGCAACAGCACCGGCTCCCGATGCTCTTTCTTTGCTTCTACTTCTTCCGTCGCATTATAGGCAGAAGATATTCTCTTGATTGCCCGATTGACTGACTGAGCATTCATTACGTTTCCATAACGGTTACAGAAAACAAAGCCTGTCATCCCATCAATCTCTGCATCTGTCCAGCCATTTTCTTTCTGCTCTTCCCAGATCATTTCAAAAGCATCCTTCACTGTGTCCAACATGGGAATTGTACGCATTCCGGCTTCTGTCTTCGGCGTTGAAATGTGATTTTCTGATGCCCTGTCTTCTCCTACCGGATAATACGTCAGATTATGATTGATGCTGATAATCCGCTTTTCATAATTAATGTCTTCCCATCTCAGTCCCAACACTTCACCGATACGACACCCCGTTCCAAGAAAAACGGTAAAAATCGGCCACCAGTGATAGTAAATCGGGTGTGTGGCAATATATTCCATAAATGCTCTCTGCTGTGGAATTGTCAGTGCATGTCTCACACCGGTTTTCATACCCAGATTTTTCTTTAATTCTGCCATGACTCCATCCGTAGGATTTTTTCTGATAATGTCATCCCTCACAGCCAGTTGAAAAGTAGGATGTAATAGCGTATGAACTGTTTCCAATGTGTTAATCTGCAATTCCTGTTTCTCAATCAGATGATTGTAGAACTGCACTACATCAGAATACTTAATCTCCGCTATATTCCGTTTTCCAAATGTGTCCCGGATAAATCGGTCATACATATAAAGATAATTACTCTTGGTTGTCGGTTTCAGATTGCTTTTGAGACTCATATAACGATCAAATACAAAATTTACGGTTGCCTTTCCTGCAACATAAATATCCAGACCGTCCATCTGATCTTTCATAAGCTGTGCTTCTTTTTCCCGAAGCGTTACAAGGTCTTGTGCATAAACATACTTACGTCTTCCAAGGGGATCTGTATAAGTATATACATACCTCTCATCGGAACGTCTCTGTGATTCACCTTTCCGCAAGACTCTGCCTCGCAGATCTTTTCTTGTCTGTGCCATATAAAATCCTCCTTCAAATAAAGGAAGGACTTCATGTTATTCAGGTCTGTTCAATATTTTTTCCAGTCCCTGCAGGACAACTTCTGTCACAGTCATTTTGTGTTTTCCGGCATAATCACAAATACGCTTATACATAGAATCTTCCACCCGGATACTCAATACTTTCTTTTTTACATTGTCCGACTTTGGTCTTCCTGTCTTCGCCATATCTGTTCTTATTCCTCCACATCCTCATTATAGTTTTCGTATGACAAAAAGTCAATCCCTGTTTTTCGTCCTTCCACAATTTTTTCTTCCCTACGCAATCCGAAATGTCTCCAGATACTTTTCGAATATCTCACAGTTTACAAGAGCAACCTTGTCAATCTTATACACTGCTTTGGCCTCTTTCGCCAACTCCTGGAATTTTGTCAGCCCAATGCTGTAAAGCTCTGCCCCTTCCTGATAACGGACAAATTTCTTTGCTATTTTCTTTGTTTTCTCTACATCTTTGCGTGCATATCCCATGCGCCGCACCTCCTTTTCTGCATGAAAAAAGCAGCTAACCTATTTTTCATAGACTAACTGCTCGTATTAAGTTCCATATTCAGTTTTATTCTACAAATCCGACAGTGAAATTCGGTCGTATGCGCCATTTTTCTTATCTTCCGGGTGTGGCTCCAGTCCAATAATCGTAATATCCTTCTGATCCGGACCGTAAACCCAGTACATTCTCATTGCACCACTGGTTTTATTTTCCAGATAAGACTGCCACACTTTCATTCCATAACGTCTGGATAATGGCTCTATTTCATGGGTTTGAAGACTCGGATAACCCGGATCAGCCGACAACAGCTTTAAAGCCTTTCCCCATTTTTTATACAACTGTTCTTCCTTCTTTTTTATATTACCAGAACGATATTTCTCCTGCAGATCTAACCAAAGTTCCTGCATTTCAGGAATTCCCATTCGTATATTAAAATTCATCTCTTATTCCTTTTTAAAAATCTGACAGGTCAATAGCCGGGGAAACATCGCCTCTCTTAAAGTTGCTTACTGCACGATCCATATCTGCCAGAGTTCTGACTGAAATGCTCTCTGGCACTGCCAGTTCCCGAGGTTCCAGAATAATGCAGCCATTTCCGTATTCTTTTACATTATAATACTGATAAGCAGCTCCTCTGAGCGTAATTCTTTTTTTGTTATCCAGATGGGCAACATAATCTTTCATTGCTTCCATTATCAACACCTCCTACGCAAGCATTTGTGTGGGAAATCCCACCTCTTGTTATTATAATACGCTTTTCTATATTTTCTGTCAATCCAATTTTGTTTATTCCTGCACACTTCAGAATATTCATGCCCCGGCAGACGGCAGGTGGCAGATAAGGTATCTATTAAAATCAGTGCTTGCTTTAATGATTCTGCCACCCATCATTCTTTTAGCCGAATACTGTTTTCCTGCTTTTCATTTACCCGATATTCCAGCTCATTCTTCATCCGGCTTCTCACATCACGCATTGTTCGCCCGGATATTCCCTGCTCCTTTGCTTTTTCGTCTAATTCTCTGATTGAAATTTCTTTTTTATCAGCAAGCAGTTCCCTGATCAGCTTTGCCCCTCGTTCCAGCTTTGTTTCTGTTGCTTTTCCTTCTTTTCCATCTAACAATTCATCTGCGGAAATCTCATAGGCTCCCACCCATCGAAAGCCTTCTTCGTCTCCCAGTTTAAATGCCATTGTCTCCCCTGGTGGTGCAAGAGAA
>CAVKTR010000171.1:0-3333 GCA_963659325.1 Dysosmobacter segnis | reverse complement strand
CAGACAGGATGCGGCTGTTGGAAATGGCGATCTTATGTGTATATTTTCCAAGATACTCGATGGCATTCCCAAATCCGTTGAAGGTTTCTTTGATATAAGGACACCAGTCTTTTGTGTAAAGCTTATTCCGGAACCCGGACCATTCGTAGGAATTCTGGAGCTTTGCACAGGAAGAGGAAAATACCAGTTCCTGTTTTTTATAAAGAGAATCTAATTCCGCAAGATATTTGCCTTTAAATTTATCCCTCAGGATCCTGACCGGAATAAAAAATTTATTTTTGCTTTTCCGTATTTTAAGGTCCGTGGTCAGTCCGCCGCCGGAAACGATGCAGTGCATGTGCACATGGTAGCCGATCTCCTGGTTCCAGGTATGCAGTACCTGGATGATACCAGGTGTTGCACCGAGCCACTTTTTATCCGCAGAAAGTTCTAAAAGTGTCTGGGCGCAGCATCTGTGCAAAAGTGTATAGAGAAGCTGCTGATTACAATAGATCAAGGGGTTTAATTCATGCGGAAGAGTGAACACCACATGGAAATAAGGGGTATCAATAACCTCTGCCCGGCGTTTGTCCACCCAGATCTCTTTGTTGACGGCCTGGCAGTTTGGGCAGTTACGGTTGTGGCAGGAATTATTATGAAACTCCAGATGACCGCAATCCGGGCATTGTGAAATGTTGACTCCCAGTCTGCCAGATTTGCAGTTAAGGATCGCGTTGGAAGTTTTTTTCTGGACATCAGACTGGTAGATGCCGGAAGCAGAGTAATCCTGATAAGACCGTTCCCAGATGCTGCGGATATTTGTATTACTCATGAGAAACACCTCCCATCCGGTCAAATGGACTGATAATGTCAGAAAGATGTCTGGAAGATAAATGTACGTAAATGACAGTGGAATTAAGGGATTTATGTCCCATAAGTGCTTTTATGGTAAGCAGGTCTGTGCCATTTTCGTAAAGATGTGTCCCAAAAGCGTGCCGGAAGGAATGACAGGTCAGTCTTTCCGGCCAGCCGAGCCGCCGTTCATGTTCATGGATGTGGCGTGAAAGATAAAAAGTGTCGATCGGTCTGGAAGGATCGAACTGCTTAGGGAAAAGCCATTCCTTTGGACGGCCATATTCAAACCAGTATGCTGTGAGCAGGTCAAGTGCTGCCGGGGAAAGGATCGCATAACGGTCTTTCCTGGATTTTGAATGACAGATATGGATACGCATCTCCCTGCGCCGGATATCTTCATAGCGAAGATGGCAGACTTCACCAATGCGCAGTCCGGCAGAATACATGAGGGCAACCATGGTCCGCTGTTTCAGGTCAGGGATAGTGGAAATGAACTGATAAGTCTCCTGCTGTGATGGAACATAAGGAAGGTAAGAATCAAACTTACGCATAGGGAGGTGGACGATAAAAAAATCCATAAAATTTCAAGAAAAAAGTAGTGGTTTCACGTATTTAGGGCTAGCCGCCGCGCTAGCGGCTTGGTAGAATAAGTATAACGTATATCCAAAAGATCCATGTCCATGTGGAAGTGGAAAGAAATACTGTGAAGGAAGAGAGGAGAGTATTCTGAAATGCTGGGCGGTATAGAAAAATTATCAAAAAAGGATTTGCAGGACATAATTTTAAAAATGCAGAAATTACTGTCAGATAAACAGAAAAAGGAATTACAGAAAATTGTCGAAATGTATAGAAACCAGACAGAGAGCAAGAAGTCACAGGTGCTGCGGGTGAGAATGTCGGATGATCTTGTAAATGAAAAAATGACACAAATACAAAAGTGGAAGAATCAGATCGATGAAGGCGAACTTTATCTTAATACAGAAGAGTATGAAGATTATTCGAGCGGATACTGGGATTCAGACTGGGTCACGGAGTATTATGACAATCAGGGAATTGGTGATAAGATTCAGTATATGATCCGGTTTGCAGAGGACTGTATAGACGACAGACGATATCAGGAGGCAAATGAGATATATGAATGGCTGTGGGAAATGTCGGTTTCTGTTGACAGTGAATATGGAGATCCTGTGGATCTGGAAATGCTGGAAGAAAATAATCTGATACATACAGATAAAAAACATCTGGCACTGCTGACACTATATGCAGATTATCAGATTTTGCCAGCAAATGAAAGAGCAAAAGATATATACCTTTATTTTTCATATGGTACATTTAAGGAATTGCATATAGAAGAAGTATTCCATGTCGGAAGAGAAGAACTGGAGGATACAGAACAGTTCTGGAAAGACTGGATCGATCTGCTCAAAGAGAAAAGTGGAGATACAGAAGCCAGACTTCTGAAAGAAGCTGTTTTGTATCATGAAGGAATAGAGGGACTTTATGAAATGGCAAAAGAAAACGCATCGGTACACCCGTCTTTGTATTTATCGGTACTGGAACAGTATGAGAGAGGTCATTTATATGACGAAATAGAAAAGATTGGTGAGAATGCGTTAAGCAATATTGATGTTAATCTGACAATACGAAGTGAAATTGCTTTAAAAACTGCGTTTGCATCATCCTGTTTAGATCATGAGGAAAAAATGATGCAATTTTGCTGGGAGAGTTTTGTGTCGGATTCTACGATAAAAAATTATCTGCGTTTGTTTGGTTTTGAAAAAATGGCAGAAACATATGGCGTGCGCGGAAAAGAAGTACTGAAAAAAAGACTGAAAGGCAATCCGGAGTTTGGCTATGGAAATTCAGAATTGAAGAAAAATATAATGAGTGATTATGGATATTATCAATTAGTATTTTATACAGGAGACTTCAGCACTGTGAAAAATATTTCCAAAAATCCGAAGGGATCTCTGGGATGGAGCAGTTCATTTATAGATTATGGGATCAGATTATTTTTACTTTACCTGTACAATCGTCCATTTCCTACAAAAACTGCAAAAAATATAGCATCTTATATAGGATTTTCTGATGAAAAAGAGAGAAAGAATCTGCTGAAATTTGAAACAGAAATTCAAAGTGAGTGTCAGGAACATAAAGTAAGTGAATTCTGGAATTATTTTCAGAGATGGAAAAAGCATTTTCCAATGGGAAAAGCAGAACATGAAAAATATCTGACATGGGCAGAAAATATTGTGCATAAAAGAGCTGACGCAATTGTATCCGGACAACATAGAAGTCATTATGGTGAGGCAGCAGGACTTCTGGCAATTGTAGGAGAGATAAAGGAAGATACAGGAATGCAGGGGGCCAAAAGATGCATTTATGAACAGTACAGGAAAAAATTCCCAAGACATTCTTCCTTTCAGAGTGCAATGAGAGAGTATTTTAACCTAATCCGCTAGAAGTCCTCCACCTCTTAGGTGGGGGATGAAGGCGGGT
>CAVKTR010000170.1:0-3378 GCA_963659325.1 Dysosmobacter segnis | reverse complement strand
TTCTGCCTTATATGTCATATAACCTTCGTAGTAATAACTGTGATCAATGCCTTTCATAAACACCTCACGGCTCTCCGTCTGATCTGTCAGTGCATTTTTCAAAACGTACTTGATCTCGATATCTCTGATCGGACTTCGCTCCATGGCAAGCAGATAATCCTCTTTATCCACTTTGCTCCAATCCACAACTTTTCCGATTTCATGCTTCAACATGTGATCCAGCCAGATACGGGTGCTGCGCCCATTTCCCTCCCGGAAGGGATGCGCAATATTCATCTCCACATATTTCTCTACAATTTCATCAAAATCAGACTGCGGCATTTTATCAATATTTTCAAGTGCGGCCTGCAGATACATCACCGGCGCAAAGCGAAAATTTCCTTTTGCCAGATTCACCGTACGCACTTCTCCGGCAAAATTGTAAATATCTTCAAACAAATATCGATGAATCTCCTGCAGGGAAGAAAATTTTCCCGCCGGAAGTTTATCAAGAATCCCCTTTTCAAACAATGCGACAGCCTTTGTCTTACTGATTCTTTCCTCTTCCCGTGCAAGTTCTGCCGAACTCGTAAGTCCTAATTTGTTTTCAAGCATAAATATTCCTCTCACTTTATAATCTGTACGATCAGATTCTTTCTGATATGAGTCATTGCAAAGATTCCGCACGTACATTCATTACTTACAGCATTCTCCGTCCTGTCTGCTATCACTATTTATAAATCACTACAACCAGACTCCGATCCGGCAGCATTACACATCCATTGATCTGAACCTCCTGCTCAGTAACTGCAGATTTCTCCGGCAATCCTTCCGGCTTTTCCCCGGTTCCCTGCAGCATCCACTGTTTTCCGACTGCATTTACTGCCACTCCATCTGCATCTTCCAGGGTCAGTTCAAAATTCTGATATGTCGTATTGACCGCTTTCACAATGATATTTTCCTCTTCGTCCATGGAAACCGACACGTAAATTCCCTTTTTCCGCAATTCCACATCCTGATCATGCAGCAACACCGTATGACGGCCTCTGTGATTTGCAAACAGTTTCTGCACATAATAATTTGGGGTCAGATACACTTCGCTATCATCAAACCAGATCATATCCGGCTTCCACTGACTGTGCCCGATCCGGTTAAATAACGGTGCGTAAGAAGCAAGTTTTACCACATCCGCATTTTTCTCAATACCGGTCAGCAATGCCGCTTCGGCCAGGGCGCTCTCCATGGAATTTTCCCTTGCCTCGGTATGAGCCGCATATTCTCCTGCAAAAACAGCCACATCACGCGGATAGTCATCGTACATGGCCACATGATCATACAGCCACTGTGGACTCACATAATAATGCTCATCCACCGCATAACTGAACTCCGGATTTTCCTTTGCTTTTTCCCGATAATACTTCCACGCATCCTCTGTAGTGGAACACTCCATAAACGGTCCCGCCGTTCCAAGCAGCCGGATCTCAGGATATTTTGCATGAACAGCCGCTTCAAACCGTTCATAACGATATCTCAGATCCAGATACTGCGTCTCCCACTGCTCATTTCCAACGGAAAGGAAATCCATACCGAAAGGCTCCGGATGTCCCATTTTGGCACGCAATGTGCCCCATTTGCTGTCCACCGGGCCATTAGCAAACTCAATGAGATCCAGTGCATCCTGCACATATTCCTCAAATTCCGCACTGTCAGAATCCACCATTTCTGTGGAACGGAACTGACACGCAGTGCCGATATTCAGCACCGGAAGCGGTTTTGCTCCCAACAATTCACACAGCAGGAAATATTCATAAAATCCAAGTCCAAAAGACTGTCCATAATGTGCGTCCGACCGCTTCGTCATCGGATCATTTTTGCCCCAGTCATCATCAAAGGCCCACAGATTTGGAATATAGCGGCGGTCTTTCACATCCCCTACCGTATTTTTCCAGTAATACCGGTTATCAAGGCTGATGCCTTCCACGATGCAGCCGCCCGGGAAACGCACAAATCCCGGCCGGATTGCCTGCAATGCCTCAAACAGATCCCGCCGGAAAATTCCTGCCACCGCATCTTCCGGGATCATGGAGATCAGGTCAAACTCTACGATACCCGGCGCATCCAGCGTGATTGCAAACTGTGCACCACGGACATCATCCAGCGCGGTGAGCACTGCTTCGTATTTCACCCACTCATTTCTGCGGCATTTATCGCTCTGATCCATCTGATGGATTTTTTCAATATCCGGATTCAGCGTTCCATATCCAATCTCCATCGGAATCTTCAGATCACAGAACGGTACATAGGGAACAGGTTTCACCGCTTTTACTTCTGCCTGTGCAAAAATCCGTCCGTCTTTCTGTACTGTTATCTGAAACCCTTCCCCTTCATATGCCACACATCGCGCATAAAAAGATACTCTGTAAGTATGATCTTTCTCCAGATGAATGCCATCATATGCTTTATTTGCAAATCCCTGTCCTGCCTGTTTTGCCGTAAAACGCAGATAATGCGGATTCACTGCAGAAACCGGAGTTCCTGTCACATACTGCATCAGCGGCTCCTCTTCTCCTGCCTGACACAGCGGTTTCCACGCATATCCAAAGTCATCTACCGCATAAAATCTACCCGGATTTCCATAAGCTTCTTTCGCCTCAAAAGAACGGTTTTCAATCAGCTCTGCATACAGACCGCCGTCTGCCGCAAAATTAATATCTTCAAAAAATAAACCGATCAGCTCCGGTGCTATGGAAACACCTTTTTCTTTTCCTATCCTCATGCTACGTTACCTTCTCTCAAAATACTTTCTTCTCCACGCTATGTACTTGTTTTCTCTCTAATAAATGAGACAGATGCCATTCATAATATTACCCTGCCACTTTTTATATCACCCAAAAACACAGGATTCCGCATCCCACTGCGATCAGCGCTCCTGCCACCACATCTTTTACAAAATGTACCCGGCCGATCACCCGCGCTGCTGCCAGAAATACCCCTGCCACACAAAGTATCACTCCAAGCGGCATCCACACATACCACGCCGCCATGGCAATAATGTAAATCGAAAATACATGTCTGCTTGGGAAAGAATTTCCTTTTGTATCCTTCGGGATCAGCGGCTTCACCGGCCATTTTTCATAAGGCCGCGGCGCATTAAACTTCTTGCGGAACAAACTCACCAGCATAAAGGTCACCGCCGGAACAAACAGCACACGCCAGAAGCGGCTGTCCCTGCAAACCACCAAATACAAAAGTAATGCAGGATAAATCAGATAAACCACATCCGTTAAAATATGATTTACCCGCAGCAGACAGTTCTTCTTTCGCTCCGATGCTTCAAATGGCGCTGCCACTCTATCATAAAACTCCTGCTTCATCCCGCATTACCTCATTTCGTATTTT
>CAVKTR010000169.1:0-3396 GCA_963659325.1 Dysosmobacter segnis | reverse complement strand
CTTCTGTGGAAGAAGTCATAAACACGACGTCAGCGGCTTCGATGGCTGCGTCAGCACCGCTTCCCATTGCTGCACCAACATCGGCACCTGCCAGTACAGGAGCATCGTTGATACCGTCACCGACAAACATAACGGAACCGTATTTGCTGCGGATTTTTCCAAGTTCTTCTAATTTACCTTCCGGTAAAAGTTTTGCATGTACTTCGTCAATTCCGGTAGCAGCAGCGACAGCGTCGGCGCCGGACTGGGAATCACCGGTAAGCATAACGGAGTGCAGGCCAAGTTTCTTTAACTGACCGATGGCAGAAACGGCATCAGATTTGATGGTATCGGAAATTACCATGTAGCCGGCAAATTCACCGTTGATGGCCATAAATACTTCTGCACCGTAAGATGCATCAGAAAGATCCGGCATTGTGATCTGATATTTATCCATTAATTTATGATTACCACATAAAACAGTGCCATGACTGGTTTCAGCAACAATTCCGTGTCCTGCGATCTCAGAAAGTTTTGCAGGTTCTTCGATGCTGAGTCCTTTTTCTTTGGCAGCGGTTACAATGCTGACTGCAATCGGATGTGTGGAATGATGTTCGCATCCGGCGCAGAGTGCAAGCAGTTCATCTTCGGAGAGAGAACCTGCGGAAACAGTCTGCTGTAATTTGAAGTTACCTTCTGTGATAGTTCCTGTCTTATCCATAACAACAGCGCCAAGTTTGCTTAATGATTCCATGGAAAGGCCGCCTTTGAACAGGATACCTTTTTTGGAACCAGCGCCGATACCGGAGAAGAAAGCCAGCGGTACACTTAATACAAGGGCACAAGGGCAGCTCATTACAAGGAAGGAAATTGCGGTGTAAATCCAGTAATTCCAGTTTCCACTTACAAGGGATGGGATTACGGCAACAATTACAGCTGCAATAACGACACATGGAGTGTAAACTTTTGCAAATCTTGTGATGAAACGATCAAGTTTCGGTTTGCTTGCAGCGGCAGTTTCCATGGATTCGAGAATACGGGAAACCATAGACTCGGATAACGGTTTTTCTACGCGCATTTTTAACTGACCGGAAGTATTGACACAACCGGAAGTGATCTCGTCACCGGCAGATACACCAACCGGAACTGGCTCACCAGTAATTGGGGAAGTATCCAGACGGCTTTCACCTTCGATAATTACGCCATCTAACGGGATTCTGTCACCCGGGCGGATCAGCAGAATATCACCGACTTTCGCATCTTCAGCCGGAATTACAGTAGTGTCGTTTCCAGATACAAGGTTTACAACTTCCGGACGCATATCAACGGCATCCATGATCTGTCCACGGCTGCGTTCAACGGCTTTATCCTCAAAAAATTCACCGATACGGTAGAAGAGCATAACGCCGACTGCCTCAGGAAAATCACGGATTGCAAAAGCGGCGAGAGTTGCAACACCCATCAGGAAGTTTTCGTCAAATACCTGTCCGTGGGAGATGTTTTTCGCAGCTTTCACCAGAATTTCTCCACCGAGAATGATATATGCAATGGCAAAAACAATAAAAGTAGCAAGTGTGTTATCAATGGTGTGATTTAAAATAACACCGATAACAAAAAGGATCGCACCTGAAATAATGCAGCGAAGTTCTTTTTTATCATCGCCATCCTCTTCGTGGGAATGACCTTCGGCAGAAGCCTGCTTTTTCGCTTTCTCTAACTCATCACGGGCTACAACCTTTACTTCTGATTCGATGGAAGCACAGATTTTCTGAACTTCCGGTAAATATTTGTCCGGATCAGCGGCAGAGAGACGCAGCTGTTTTGTTGTATAAGTGATCGTAGCAGCAGTAACACCTGGAATATCGTTAATCTTATCTTCCATTTTTGCTGCGCAGTGTGCACAACCAAGGTTCTGCAAAATATAAATTTTGCTGTTTCCACTGTGGACACGCTCTACATGATGCACTTCCTCGTGGTGGTGATGATCATGGTCATGATGATGGTGGTGGTCGTGACATCCGCAATCGCAATCGCAGTCGTCATCGTCATCGTCGTCGTCATCATCATCGTCATCACAACAGCCACAATCGCCGTGATCGTGATCATGATGGTGGTGGTGATGTTCATGTTCCTCCTCTTCATGCTCATGGTGACGATGTTCATGCTCGTCGTGATCATCGCAGCAACCGCAGTCACAATGATTCTCGTCATGCATGTGTTCTAATTCCTCTTCGTCATTTAATTTATGCATATGGGAAACCTCCTGTTTGAAATTTTGAATATATGATTAATTATTCATATGAAAATTAAATCATATGACCATATACTTGTCAATAGTATATTTGATTTATACAAAGAAAAAATTGCAACTAAACGAATTGTGTAGTAATATATGTAAATATAAACACAAATAAACAGAATTTTTAGTCTGTTGACAATTATCGACACGATATGTGATTTCCAGTGTTTATAATGCATTTGTTCGCAAAATACGAATCATTAGGAGGTAAATATGGAAAAGCTGAATGTCGGAATTGCAGATGATAATGAACTTATGGTCCATCTGTTGTCAGATATTGTGGCACGAGATGACGAATTACAGGTGGTAGGAACTGCACGTAATGGTGAAGAAGCGTATGAAATGATCAGAACAAAGGAGCCGGATGTCGTTTTGTTGGATATTGTAATGCCAAAATTAGACGGCCTCGGGGTAATCGACAAAGTAAAGAAGGATAAAACTCTGAAAAAGTCGCCAACTTTTATTATGGTCAGCGCAATTGGACAGGAACGTGTAACCGAAGATGCATTCAAGCTTGGTGCGGACTATTACATAATGAAACCTTTCGACAAAGATGTTGTCGTAAACCGTATAAAAATGGTCCGTCGTCAGGAAACCAGAAAGACGTTTCACATGCGTCGGACAAGTTCACAGGAAAACTATGAAACAGAAGTACGCCGGTCTCTGGAAAACCGTGTCACAGATATGATCCATGAAATCGGAGTACCTGCACACATCAAAGGATATCAGTATCTGAGAGATGCGATCATTATGTCAGTCAATGACATCGAAATGCTCAATTCCATCACAAAGATTCTGTATCCGACGATTGCCAAGAAATATCAGACCACAGCCAGCAGGGTAGAGCGTGCCATCCGGCATGCGATTGAAGTTGCATGGAGCCGTGGAAAGATGGAGACCATCGACCAATTGTTTGGTTATACCATTCACAATGGAAAGGGAAAGCCGACAAATTCTGAATTTATTGCACTGATCGCAGACAAGATCCGTCTGGAAAACTGACAGTGGAAAGAAGATGCACCAAAACCTGAGAAAAGCAGTTGGTGAGACCCGCTAAATGTGCTATAATTCATAAGGAAAGTATCAGATTCAGAGTAGAGAAAAAGAGCAGTTCTGAA
>CAVKTR010000168.1:0-3408 GCA_963659325.1 Dysosmobacter segnis | reverse complement strand
TTCTCTATCATAATCAGAAGCTTTTATACGGTCTCCTTCACAAATGCTCCGCCGAAACACTTTTGGAATTGTCTGCTGACAAAAAGTATCCCGGAGCAACACCTGGGATTATTCAGGTTCTCCACACATGGAATCAGACACTTGATTATCATGTACACATGCACTGCATCATATCCGGTGGCGGCATCACACCTGATGGAAAAATCCGTAAATCAAAAGGTAAGTTTTTTATCCCGGTGTTTGTGTTACGTGATAAATTTAAGGGAAAATTCCTATACCATCTGAATGCTTTGTACCAGTCCAGTGTTCTGAATGTGCCACCTTCTTTCTCCGGGCAGGGAGCATTCTTTTGCTGGAATACTTTTAAAGACTCTCTATATCAGAAAGACTGGTGTCCTTATATTAAAGAGACCTTCAATGGTTTTGGTAATGCGATTGAATATCCTGGACGCTATACCAACAAGGTTGCCATCTCTAATAGCAGAATCATTTCTGTTACGGATACACATACAACATTCAGTACCCGCGGAAGAAAACCCGGTGATTCCCGCCGTACGATTACTCTCAGCAACGAGGAGTTTATCAGACGTTTCCTTATGCATGTGCTTCCAACAGGATTCCAGAAAGTCCGATATTATGGCTTTCTTAATAATCGCATGAAATCTCAAAATCTGAAGATTATTTTTAAACTTCAGGGATACCAGAAGTTTAAGCAACGGTATACCGGTCTCGGGATGGCAGATCTGATAAAACAAATCTGGAAAAAAGACATTTGCTGCTGTCCACAGTGTGGACATTTTGCCATGAGATTACTCGGAAGAACACATGGTTCATTTGGATAACAGCCACTTAACCATAGCAGATTTTTTAGCCTGCATCGTTGGAGGCTTGTTTCTCATACCTATTTTTCGACAGATGACAGCAGCAAGGTTTACCATTCTCTGATTTTGCAGGGGGTCTACATTTTTGAGACTCAGTAGAATTAATGCAATCCCCATATACTCTGTGACCACCCGGTCGCGAATTGGTACAATTGGAAAGAATCACATTCAGAGCAGATTTACTCAGTGAAGAAATCTGCTCTCTTTTTAACTGCTCTGAATATGATACTTTCCTAATGAATTTATAACATAAACAAATACAAATAGCCACATGAAAATAAGAAAAATTTGACAAAAAAATACAGATAAATCAATACCTGTAGAGATTATTCCTTTATTCAACTGTCAAACTTCCGTGGATTTGTTTTAAATTTGCGGTGGAAAATCGTTGGCCGGGAAAAATGAATCCAGATTTTCTTTTTTATAAAAAGGGGATTTGTATAAGATGGAAATTTTTTTATCTCATTTTACATTCCCCCTGATTAATGGTAGAATAAGTTGAAAAATTAAAACCTATCAAAGGAAAAAAGAGTCTATGAGTACGGAAGTGTGTCCAGAAGTGAAATTATCGAATAAAAAAGAGGTGCTGAGCGCATGGAAGCTGCATTTAGAACAGGTCAGAAACCAGTCGGAAAACTTATCAGTGGAATTGTTGTGGCGAGTTTTGTGTGTACTGGAGCAGGATTTTTTTTATACGGTGAAGGGCATTTCGTTTACTTATATTATCCGGGGGCATGAGATGTTTGTGGATCGAAAGGAAAAGTCGATCACACAGGCAACCGTTGGTCTGGCAGCGCAGCGTGTTCTGGAAAAACAGGCGCAGGGGATGGCCATTACGGGACCGAAAAAGATCGGTACCTTTGGTGCAAGTTATCTGTACCCGATTTTTCAACAGATTGGTTTGGTAAATGGAGGAAACTAATATATGAATAGCATAGATCCACAGTCCTGGAAGGCAGATATGCCGGATTTCCGGGAAAAAACAAAAGCATTTTATGATGGCGAGATGAGCAAAGGTGACTATAAAGGTTATTCTGGTCGTTACGGAAGTTATGCACAAAAAGGCGGAAAAGCGAGTATGCTGCGTCTGCGCATGACAGCAGGTCGTGTGACAAAGGAAAAACTTGCATTTATTGCCGAATCTATTCGAAAATATCATGTGAAAAAAGCACATTTTACAACGTGTGAGACGATTCAGCTGCATGATCTGCAGCAGGAAGAATTGTGTCAGATCATGGAAGATGCGCTGGATGTTGGAATTGTCACCATGGGGGGCGGTGGAGATTTCCCGCGAAATGTCATGTGCTCTCCGCTGTCCGGTGTGGAAGCAGATGAGTATTTTGATGTGCGGCCGTGGGCGGAAGCAGCGGGTGAATATCTGATGACATTTATCAATGCGGAGAAAATGCCACGTAAGTTGAAGGTATGTTTTTCCAATTCACCGAAAAATATTCCGCATGCAACGTACCGTGATCTTGGATTTGTGGCAACAAAAGAAGGAAAATTTGATGTATACAGTGCCGGCGGACTGGGCAATAATGCCAGATTTGGGGTAAAAGTTGCAGAAGCGGTTGAGCCGGAGATGATTCTATACTATATCAAAGCGATGTGGCTGACCTTCCGTGCGCATGGAAATTATGAGAACCGTGGAAAAGCCAGAACACGCTACATGCAGGAAATCTGTGGCGGCGCAGAAGATTATGTCAAGGCATATCAGGAAAAACTGGCAGAGGTGCTGGCTTTCGGAGAAGATTTGAAAATCGCTGTAGATCCGCAGCCGGTGAACAAAAAAGAGGACGGTGTACGGATTTCCGGAGCACGTATTTTACCACAGAAACAGACTGGATTATATACCGTGATCTGGCATCCAATCGGAGGACAGCCGAAGGTAGAAGAATTGTGTGCACTTTCTGATGTGATTCAGGAGATGGAAGATGTGGAAATCCGCCTTGCACCGGATGAGACAGCATATATCATTAACCTGACCGGATCAGAAGTGGAAAAAGTGCTGGATGCGACACCGAGCAGTGCAAATACAGTATTTGAAACAAGTGTCAGCTGTATTGGCGCATCTATCTGTCAGGTAGGACTGCGTGATTCACAGGCACTTTTACATGCCTGTGTGGAAGCGGTTCATGAAGCGAATATTCCAAACGGTGCATTACCGCAGATTCATATTTCCGGATGCCCATCATCCTGCGGTACGCATCAGACCGGTGTGATCGGATTCCGCGGTGCAGTAAAACGTGTGGATGATCAGCCGAAAAATGCATTTGTGCTGTTTGCAAATGGTGAGGAGCGTCAGGGCGAAGAGCGTATGGGATGTGAGATCGGAACTATGGAAGAATCTGTGATTCCGCAGTTTTTGGTGGAACTTGGACAGACTGTGGTAGCTTCCGGCATGAATTATCTGAGCTGGGCGCAGAAAAATCCGAAAGGAATTGATAAAGTAGCAGAGAAGTATCTGTAAGGAGGAAAACGCGATGGAGCGTCGGGATAAAATTAATTATTATCTGGATCTGGCTGA
>CAVKTR010000167.1:0-3453 GCA_963659325.1 Dysosmobacter segnis | reverse complement strand
TCCTCCCTATGCAAAGTAAGTTACTATGCAAAGTAAATGTTGAAAGTACTGTATTTAAGCCATTTTTTCTTGCATTACTTTGCATAATCTCCGAAGATATTTACGAGAGTAATTCTCAAAAATATCTTATCGGAGGTACTTTATGGATAAAAAATATTTACCCGACCTGATCTCTGAACTGGATCAGGAACTCCTGCGACTTGGTTATACCAAAGGCAGCATGACCTTTTACCGCAGACGCTGGAACCAGCTAATGGCCTATGCTGAAGATCGTGGTGAATACTACTACACCGAACAACTGGGCATAGACTTTGTCCGGGAATTCTTCAGCATCACTCAAGATGATTTCGCAAGGACACTGCCACAGGCAGAGACACAGGAATTACGCGTCATCCGCATGGTAGGTGATTTTCAGATTCATCACGCAGTGCTCCGGCGTTATCTGAAGCACAGGGAAATCCTTACCGCACCGCTCTTTCTGGAAATCCGACAACGTTTTCAGGAGCATTGCATGAAAAAAGGCTATTCCCAGGTGACTACAGACCATTATGTGAAGCAGTCTTCCTACATGATGGACTATCTGGCAGCACAGGGAATGGATGATTTCAGCACAGTTACACTGGAAAACATTTATGCTTACATCCGTACACTGGCCGGATTCACCTACAAAACCGTAGAGCAGCATCTGTGTTCCTTACGCGCGTTTTTCCGTTTCCTTTATCAGGAAGGCATGGTCACTGTTGATTTCGCAGCCGAAATGCCGATGGTAAAAGCCCGCAAGCAGACAGCTATTCCTTCTGTATGGACACATGAGGAATTAAAGCTGCTCATTGGAGCCATTGACCGCGGAAGCCCTAAAGGAAAAAGAGATTATGCCATCATACTGATTGCATGCCGGCTCGGTCTGCGTTGTACAGATATCAAAGGTCTCCGCTTTGAAAATTTTAACTGGGCAGAAAAGAAACTCTGTTTCGTTCAGTCTAAAACAAAGCAGCCAATGGAACTCCCTCTTGTACCGGATGTCGGATGGGCTGTAATCGACTACCTGAAATACGGAAGACCCAAAGTGGACAGCCCCTACATTTTTGTCCGTCACATGGCTCCGTTTCTGCCTTTTTCAGAGGGCGACCACCTGAACCAGTTGATAAAAGCATATATGGTAAAAGCTCACATTCCGGTATCCGGCAAGCATCGTGGGATGCACAGCCTGCGTCATACCATGGCAAGTGTACTTCTTGAAAAAGACACACCGCTCCCTGTCATCTCTGACATCATCGGTCATCTGGATACGAATTCCACTGCCGTTTATCTCAAAGTAGATATGGCACGTCTGGCGGAATGCCCGCTGGATTTCGAGGAGGTGATCCGTCTTGGCTGATCCGGTTTTTATAGGACCATTTCGTTTGGAAATGCAGGATTTCATTTCCCTCAAACGTTCCGTCGGATACAAATACAGTTCAGAACCGGGAATTCTGAGCCGCTTTGATAAATACCTTGCCGTAAACCATCCGCAAGCGGACGCTCTTTCCAAAGAAGCTGTGACTGGCTGGTGTTCCAAAACAATGCACGAAACAGCTGCAAACCACTGTTCCCGTGCCTCTGTCATCCGGCAGTTTTCAAAGTACTTAAGCAGCATCGGAATCCGGGCGTGGATCCTGCCAAAGAATTACTATCCGACAGGACAACAGTATGTGCCGCACATTTATACACCGGACGAACTGCGGAGATTTTTTTCACAAACAGATAAGTGTAACTACTGTTCAAGTGTTCCTTACCGGCATCTGATCATGCCAGAGTTTTTCCGGCTGCTTCTTTCCTGCGGGCTGCGATGTTCAGAAGCACGATTACTGACCGTCGGAGATGTTGACCTTGGACAGGGCGTGTTGACCATATGTGATGCAAAGAACCATAACAATCGTCTGGTTCCAATGCCGGAATCCATGGTTTTAAGACTTCGTAAATACGCAGAGCAGGTTCATCCTTTTTGGGAGTCCGCAGACTATTTTTTCCCTGGCTATGGAAACAAGCCAATGACTCTCGGAAATATTTATAAAAACTTCCGGCGTTTTTTATGGAAGGCAGGTATCTCACACAGTGGTGATGGCCCCAGAGTCCATGACTTCCGGCATACGTACTGCGTTTACCGTCTGAAAGAATGGGCCATGCAGGATCGGGATCTTATGGTATTAATCCCCATGATGCGTACCTATCTTGGGCATCAGACTTTTAACGAAACCGCATACTATCTCAGATGGACAGCGGATGTCTTTCCAGATATCCGGATGAAGCTTGAAAAGTGCTACGAGGACATCATTCCGAAAATGGAGGGCTACTCCTATGAAACCGACTGATTTCTCCATGCACCTTACCGCTTTCTTGTCGGACTATCTTCCCATACAGAAGAATGTCAGCAGGAATACCATCAGATCCTATAGGGATACCTTTAAACTGCTCCTGCTTTTTTGTGAAAGGGAAGAAGCGGTTCCAGTTGAAAAACTTACCATGAAAAAGCTGTCCTCGGAGCGGATTGAGCGGTTCCTGGACTGGCTGGAAACAGAACGAAAAAGCTCCATTTCCACAAGGAACCTGCGGCTGACAGCTATCCATTCCTTTTTTCGATATGCGCAGGCTGAATCGCCGGAAGCCTTGTATCACTACCAAAAGGTACTTGCCATTCCGTTAAAGAAGAAACATCAGGCGGTAGTAGAGCATCTGTCTCCTGAAGGAATAAAGATCCTGCTGGAGCAACCTGACAAATCTACATCCCAGGGACGCCGGGATCTCACACTCATAAGTCTGATGTATGACAGCGGTGCAAGGGTCCAGGAGATCATAGATCTTTCTGTAAAGGACTTTATTCCCGGAGGTAACCCTGTTTTGATACTGACTGGAAAAGGGAATAAAACACGGCGGGTTCCCATTATGAAGAATACGGCTGTGCTCGTAGAAGCCTATATTTCAGAGAACAGGCTGGGGCTGGCACACAAAGCCAACTATCCGCTCTTTACAAACAGGCAGCACAATAAGTTGACCAAAGAAGGTGTTGCCTATGTCATCAACAAATATGCTGTTATGGCACATGAAGTATCGGACAAAGTACCTGAAAAGGTAAGATGCCATATGCTCCGGCATTCTAAGGCTGTTCACCTCCTTCAGGCTGGTGTAAACCTGATATATATCCGTGACTTTCTGGGACATAGTGATATCAAAACCACTGAAATCTATGCCCGTGCCGATTCAGAACTCAAACGCAAAGCGTTGGAGAATGCCTATCCTGATCTGGTAGATTCAAATCTTCCGGATTGGAGCGAAAACAGTGACCTAATGGAGTGGTTATCTGATTTGTAATCGCAGTAAACAGAATACTATGCAAAGTAAATCAGGAAAGAATCCTTTATTTATAGTAGATATCAAATCTTACTTTGCATAGTCTGCTACTTTGCATAGGGAGGA
>CAVKTR010000166.1:0-3497 GCA_963659325.1 Dysosmobacter segnis | reverse complement strand
ATTATAACATATCCCTAACCAAAAAGAAACTACCTTTTCAAGTTCACTCATCACATGTATTCAGGGAAGGTTCATGCTTGCATGAGTAATTTTCCTGCTCTGAACTTCACAAGCGGTCTTTTTTACAGTATTCCCACAAAGCCCGCAAAAACTGACTCCGCACCTGGTTCTGGCGAATCTCCCGGGACAGTTTTTCGTAGTTCTGCCCGGAGTCCCACACCTTTCTCGTCCGATAGTAATGATTGGCAATTTTCCAGAACTTTTCCGGATACGCCAGACGGTAATAAAGCCCCCGCAGATCCTGCCGGCTCAATGGATGCACCCGGCTGTATTCCCGGATCAGATCCAGTCCAAGCTGCCGGTTCCACTCGTTTTTTTCCAGAATCTTGCGCAGCAAATTGCCGAGATCCGTGATCTGCGCCCCTACATGAGCATGTTCTAAATGAATTACTGCCGCTCCGCCGCTTGTCAGTATAATGTTATGCTGGTTCATTTCTCCATGACAGATTCCGGTGGTATAGCCGCTGCCAAGTTCCGGATAGCGTTCCAGATAGCATGTCACTTCCTCAGATTGCCGGAAAAACTCTTCATAACACTGCAAAAACAGCTGTTCAAAATCACTTTTGTTGTTCCGCTTCAGGATAAATCTGCGGATATGCTTTAAGTCTCTGTGATGCCGCGTGTATTCCTGCCCCAGATCTTTTTTCCGGCCTCCTTCCACCTCTCCCGGCATCCCGTCAAATTCCGCTCCGCCGCAGGTCGCATGAAACCGGGCCAGAAACGATACGAGCACTGTCAGATCGATCCGGTTTCGGATCTCGCACTCCCGCCCCCGCAGCCAGTGGTGAAAGGTATAAGGGACATGATCCACGCCTTCCGTGATCAGATTTCCTTCTTTATTTTTCAGCATCGAATCGCACAGAACCCCCTGCTGTTCCAGGCAGATTCCCAGCCAATATAAAAACTCCGCCTTCTGCGCGGAGCCAAAATATTCCTTTAATGCGTACAGCCCTTCCCCTGATTCACAGATGAGAATGCCCCTTCCTTTATAAAATTTTTCAATTTCCACTTCCTGTCGTTCCAATACCTGCTCTACCTGATAATACACAAAAACACCCCTTTATATGATAAATATTCGAACTGTCGATTCGCTCTATTCATCATATGAAGAGGTGTCTGGATTTATGACTTAATAGCTTTCGGCAAGCAGATATTCGCAATCCGCTCACGCTACTTGCTCATAACCCAACAGCTGCTCTGCAGCTTATCAGAAGGGACTTACACTCCCTCCTGATATAAGGAAGTATCCTGCGGATCTTCCTTATTTGGGTTAAAGTACCAGTCAAGCAGCGCTTCTTTTTCGTTTAACTCCGGCTCTTCCAGCACTTTCTCAAGCATTTCATGCAGGATCGCGCCGATCTCTTTCCCCGGTTTGATCCCTTTTGCGATCAGATCAGAGCCATTCACCGCCAGATCTTTCAGGGAAAGACATTGCTGTTTTTCCAGAATCTGCCGATACATATGCTCGTAACGATCCACGTAAAGCAGTTTTTCCTGCTGCAAAAAGCTGCTCTGGGCCAGAATATCCGCACGCTTCACTTCAAAAAGCTCCGGATACTGATCCACACCGTTGCGGAAGATCGCACGGCGGACCGCACGGCCTTTCAGCGGCGGACGATCATCATGTGCCCGGATCAGCGCCATTACTTTTCGTATCGTATCGTTGTCAAATTTCAGTCTGCGCAGGATTTTTCGTGTCATCTCCGCGCCGACTTCCGGATGTCCATGAAAATGATGGATTCCGTTTTCATCCTCAGTACGACAGACCGGTTTTGCCACATCATGAAACAGCATGGCAAGGCGCAGTACTTTATCCGGCCGGATTTTCTGCATGGAACGGATCGTATGCTCTCCCACCGTATAAATGTGATGCGGATTGTGCTGCTCCGTCTCCATCATGGTGCAAAACTCCGGCAGGATCACGGCTGCGATCCCGGTGTCATAGATGGTCTTCATCTCCTCCGTATGGTCGGAAGTCACCAGTTTTACCAGTTCCACCTGAATGCGCTCTGCACTGATCTTTGCCAGGTTTTCTGACATATCACAGATGGCCTGACGGGTGGCATCTTCAATGGTAAATCCAAGCTGTGCCGCAAAACGGACCGCACGCATCATACGCAGTGCGTCTTCCGTAAAACGCTCCTTTGGATCACCAACGCAGCGGATCCGCTTCGCCTTTAAGTCTGCGATTCCGTCAAAGGCATCCACCAGACCGGTCTCGTCATTGTAGGCCATGGCATTGATGGTGAAATCCCTGCGTTTTAAATCTTCCAGCAGATTTGACGTAAAGATCACGTCTTTCGGATGACGGGCATCCTCGTATTCTCCGTCAATGCGGTACGTAGTAACCTCAAAGCCTTCCTTATCCATCAGAACCGTTACGGTTCCGTGCCGGATTCCGGTGTCCACTGTCCGCGGAAAAATGGCCTTCACCTGCTGCGGCTTGGCAGAAGTAGTGATATCCCAGTCTCCAGGGGTGCGCCCAAGGATACTGTCACGGATACAGCCACCTACCGCATAGGCATCGTATCCATGTGCTTTCAGCTCACCAATGACGGTCTTTACTTTTTCCGGTAACTCTATCTTCATTGCGCACCCTCCTGAACTTTTTATTGTAAACTTAATACTTCAAATAGAACAAAGTTCTACTTTTTTCACATTAGATCTGCGTTACATAATAACATATTTTCTGCAAATCTATGCCATCATACCAGACCTATTAAAAGTGGCAGCTTTTAGTATGCTTTGCCCCAGTATACTAATTTTTTCGCCGGTTTTCCACAGCATACGCACACATCAGAAATATGCTCCTGATCGTTGAACGGCATACATCTGGATGTTGCTGCTGTCTCTTCTTTGATCTTGTCCTCACAAGCACGGTCTCCGCACCACATACCACGGATGAATCCCGGTTTGTTTTCTACTGCGTCACAGAACTCGTCATAATTGTGAGCATCTGTAATGTGTGCGTCACGATGTGCTTTTGCACGCTCGAACATATCTTTCTGGATAGTCTCTAATAATTCCGGAACTACAGTCTCTACTTCATCCAGAGAAACAACTGTTTTTTCACGGGTATCGCGACGAACTAATACACACTGATTGTTCTCGATATCTTTCGGTCCTAACTCTACACGGATCGGAATACCACGCATCTCCTGCTCAGAGAATTTCCATCCCGGGCTCTTGTCAGAATCATCTAATTTTGCACGGCAAACTTTGCCTAAACGCTCCTGAATCTCCTGTGCTTTCTCTAGAACGCCTTCTTTTCTCTGCTGGATCGGGATTACCATAACCTGTGTCGGTGCAATGTGCGGCGGCAGAACCAGCCCGGAATCATCGCCGTGAACCATGATGATGGCACCGATCAGACGTGTGGTCATACCCCAGGATGTCTGATGTACATACTGTAATTTGTTCTCTTTGTCTGTATACTG
>CAVKTR010000165.1:0-3510 GCA_963659325.1 Dysosmobacter segnis | reverse complement strand
CATTCATCCCCGCCCGACTACGTCGGACGAGGTTTTCTGCGGAAAAAAGGATAAATTCCTCAATATACTCCTGATCAATCCATGTTGCTCCCAACCTGACGTCAATCTCTGATGCCGTTAAATCTTTTGGCTGTGCCGCCTGCAATGCTTCCACGTTGATTTCGTATTCAGGATCTTTTGAAGCTGCCATTTTCGCTATTCTAAGTTTACTTCTGACGTCACCACTTAAATATTCATCAGCTGTTTTCCATGCGATTGTTTTATCTTTCTCCTGCGGATCACGGAATATAATACCTTTTAATGATTTTGCCGTTTCATTCTCCTGTCCTTTTTTTCCAAGAAGTTCTGCCATATACGTTAAATCCACATGCCCCTTTTCTCCTATGGATATGGCTAATGCATCCGCCGGTGTCTCTGCTGACACGGCAGCCTTTCGCGCACGTATTGTTCTTTTGGTGAAAATATCTGCCTTTGACTGCAGCTTTCCATTTTCATCCAGATTTTCCAGAGAACACAAAAGAAAATAAGACGAATCTCCTTCGAGCATTCGTGCATTCTGCTTATCATTGATCAGACCAAACTTCTTTGAAAATCCGTCGTATACCACTTCAAGCTTTTTCTGCAAATTTCGGATTTCTTCATCCGGTGCACCATCAATCTGACGCTGGATTACGTCATTTAATGCCTCACGAATTTCCAGCAGTCCCTTCATTCTCTCTGTCGAACCTGCATTGAGTTCGATTTTTCGCATAACGGAATTTTCACGATAATATATATCGTTTTCGATCCATGCATATGTATAATTGCGGGCTGTTGGATCTGCCGGCAGGATTTTTACTTCCTTGTCTTCTTCATTCTTCTGCTGCAAAATCGGCTCATAGTGACCATGAATATGAGAAATCGCGTCTGAGAGAGATTCTGACAACTTACGATCTGTATATGCTTTAACAGTACATTCCATTCCAAACTGTGTGCTTTGTTCCTCCAACGTTCCCAGAATCATCTCTGGGTGGTTTACAAAATAACCGTTGATTTCATACCCGTTATTTGCCGTTTTCAGATTGATCCACTCTTCTTCAACATCTGCAATATACTCTCTTTTCTTCAAAAAAATGATATCTGTTACTACCTGTGCGCCTGCATTGACACGAAATGCATTATCCGGCAGACGGATTGCTCCAAGAAGTTGTGCCCGCTGTGCCAAATAACGTCTTGCTGACGAATTTTTGGAGTCCATGGTGTAATGACTGGTAATGAATGCCACAATACCACCCGGACGAACCTGATCGAGTGATTTTGCAAAAAAGTAATTGTGAATTGAAAAGCCGAATCGGTTATAGGCACGATCATTAACCTTATAATTTCCAAATGGTACGTTTCCGATTGCCAGATCATAAAAATCATGCTGGTTGGTTGTCTCAAATCCGGCTACGGTAATATTTGCCTGTGGATAAAGTTTTTGCGCAATGTGACCGCTGACATAATCCAGCTCCACACCATATAATCGACTGGTTTCCATGGATTTTGGCAGCATTCCGAAGAAATTTCCGATTCCCATTGACGGTTCCAGAATACTTCCTCCGCCAAATCCAAGCTGCTCCAGTGCATTATAAATACCATGTATGATTGTCGGACTGGTATAATGTGCGTTTAACGTGCTTTCCCGCGCATCTGTATATTCATTTTCCGTCAGGACTTCTTTTAACTCACGATATTCATCCGCCCAGACATCCTTTTTATCATCAAATGCATCTGCAAGTCCGCCCCATCCGACATATTTCGACAGAATTTCCTGTTCCTGTGGTGTTGCGTTGCGATTTTCTGTCTCCAGTTTTTTTAATGTACGGATTGCAGCAATGTTGGCACGAAATTTTTCTTTTGCTCCGCCTTCTCCCAAATGTTCATCCGTGATATGGAAATTTGCTGCCGGCTCTTGTACGGATTCCAACTGAAGGACTTGGTTTCGCTCATTTTCGGTAATTGAAAAGGCAGCCGAAGTTTCTTCGACTGCCTGCTCTGATTCTATTTGAACTTTCTCCTGCTCTTCGGTTTTAAGTATATCAGGTACGTATTCACTGCCACGATCTGCTGGATTTCTTTCCAAATAGTCTGATATCGTCAGCTGACGTATACCAACTCTGACAGAATCACTTCCTCCACCTGATGGCTGCACGCTTCCATCCTGCGTACCCACTCCAACTGATTCGACCTCTTCAGTTCTTCCGTCACTCCCATCTGCTGTTTCAGCTTCGGCATCATCTGCTCTCTGATCTGATCTGCCATTTCGTCCACTTCCCTCATCCTTGGAAATAGTGTTCCGTCCATCGCCATCCTCTCGTACAAAAGAGGTTCGTTCTCCTCCAAGTAATGCTTTCTCATCATCCCGTACTTTCTCAGTCTGGGCATCTCTTCCTCTTCCTTCGACAGTCCGATGTCTGGTATCATAAAGTCTCCTTCCTGATGATACGTGATCCTCTGTCGAATATCTTCCATTGTCATATGTGCTGCTCCTTTCTTTTTGTGCCTGTATTTCTTTTTGCGCCTGTACCTCTTTTTGAACCTGCGGATGAATGCTGCGAATCATTCGTGCTGCACGGCTTAAAATTGCTGATGCTGCAATTCCAACATTTTTAAATGTTTCGGTATCAAGCTGTACCATACACGCAAAATCCAGCTGCTCTGCCTCTTTGCCAAACCCGTATTTTACCAGAAGCATATACATTGCACTCGTCCCGGTTGCCACATAGTATGCAGGGATTTCCTTGTTTTCAGTTCTATCAGCAGCCTGATCGGGTGACAGATTGTAATATTCCTGAGTCATATACAATGCGATCTGCGACAATATGTGTTCAAGGCTTGCATTCGTTACATCCTTATCCGGTAAATAGGCTGCATTTTCCCGTGCATATTCAAAACTTAATCTTTTCGCCAATTCTTCCCTCTCTTCCGGCAGTACTGGCTGGGGTTTGTAAGCAAATTCCTGCTTTGGTCCCGTTGATGAAACATCGAATACATGACGTAAATGTGGTCTGTCTCCCGCCTTGTCTACAAGTACAATGCCATGTTCACCGCTTTTTACGTATCGTCCGATTTTTTTCCATTGTGCGAATGTGGCACATGCTGTTGCCTGCTGATTCTGCGCGTAGATTAAAAGCTGATCCTGAAAACGATAATGGGTAAACTGTACAGCAAATTGAAGGAACTGCTTCCACAGTATGGTGTCTCTGTGAAGAACAATTACACCATCATCCAGCACTCTGCTGTACTCCTCCAGTTTCTTTTGGTTCATATTCCTCCTTCCTGCCTGATGATTTGCCCCTTGCTTTAATAGTAACTTATTAGTTACATGTTGTCAAGGGGCTTTTTCAAAAAATCAGGTCTTTTCGTTTATTCTGTACTTCCAGAAAAAATCCTACTCGAATCAATTTATTCGCTGAAACGAGTAGGATTTTTAATTACTCCTCATCCCTATCTGCTGGGTCACTTTGGATGAATTCCATGATCTGCTCA
>CAVKTR010000164.1:0-3546 GCA_963659325.1 Dysosmobacter segnis | reverse complement strand
TATCTTGGAAAATATACACATAAGATCGCCATTTCCAACAGCCGCATCCTGTCTGTCGATGACAAAAAAGTAACTTTTTCTGCACGGGGCAGGAAAGCAGGGGATCCACGCAGGAACATCACCCTGGATCATACGGAATTCATCCGCCGGTTTCTGATGCATGTGCTCCCACACGGGTTCCAGAGGATCCGTTACTATGGCTTCCTGAATAACCGGAGCAAGAGCAAAAACCTGAAACTGATCTTCACCATTCAGGGACATCAGCGTTTTCAGGCCAGATATACCGGTCTTTCCATGGCTGAACTGATAAAAGCAGTCTGGAAAGTAGATATCTGCATCTGCCCGGAATGTGGCTGTCACCGTATGCGTAACATAGGAAGGACATATGGTACTTCCTGACCGTGAATTGTGTTTACTGAATAATGCTTTTCAAAAGCCTCCGAAAGAAGGTTTTAAAGGCATGCCCTTTTTTCGAAAAGGGATCCCCGTATATCGTGATTATCGTTAGGAGAACCCACATACAGGCTTTCATTTACACCAATTTCACCAAATGGGAAGAATACTTTCCCCATATACATTCCAGATAAACGTTCGCGACTTGGTACAATTGGAAAGAATCACATTCAGAGCAGTTCTAATCCTTTTCAGAACTGCTCTTTTTATCTGCTCTGAATCTGATACTTTCCTAATGAATTATATCAAAAATAAAAGGATTGATTGTGTGTACACAGATTTATGTACCTACATATCAATCCTTTTTTATTATGCTTGGTTTTTATTTCGAACAGGTAAGCGCTTGCTTTTTTCCGGTATAATCAAACTTACCATCATTTTTTTCTTCCAGCGCTTTGATCATATGGTAAGTATATTCGTTGTACGGAGTTGGAATTCCAAGTTCCTTTCCCATGCGGATCAGTGCACCGGAAAACATATCAATTTCCGTATGTCGTCCCGCATCCAGATCCTGCAACGTGGAATAACGTGCGGAAGGCGGCACCGGACTTCCATGCACAGAAGCAGATCCGGCTTTTGTCAGATCAATGCCTTTTGCCAGCGCAATGGATTCCAGTTCCTTTCTCAATCCATCACTGATTGCTTTCATATGTACGCTGTCATGATAACACCCCACACCGGCTCCTAAAATCGCCTGCGGCAGATTGTTGCATACATTCAACCGAAACTTACTCCACAATTCTGCCAGAATATGCTCGGTGGAAAAATAATGAATCCCGGTATCCTGAAATAAATCCTCAATCGCCCGCACACGATCACTGTCATATGGTGCCTGCAACTCTCCGAAAAAGATACCGATCGTTGTTTCCGGATCAAAATAGTAACCGGTTCCTTCTTTGTGAGAGGCTACTTTGATCAGAGAATATAATACATGGGATTCTCCCACTTTTTCACTTATGATTTCTTCGCTGTCTACGCCGTTCATCAGGCTCATAACTGTGGTATGTTCTCCAACGATTTCTTTTATGCTGTCTAACGCTCCCGGTAAAGAACCATATTTCAGACACACAACCAACAAATCTACGTCATGTGCTTCCTGCGGTGTCCATACTTCCGGATAATATACCGCTTCATTAATCGCACATCCATCTTTTTTCAGACGCGCCGCACGCTCTCCCTCTGCGATCACGCCAAGACGGATATCGTCTCGTGAAGATAAGCCCCAGATCACATAAGAGCCAACGGCTCCTGCTCCTAATACTGCCACTGATTTTATCAATTCTATACTTCCTTTCTCAACAAATCATGTTTATTCTTTTCCAAATTCCATGCTTTTCTATCTCAAAACTTTTACTTATCCGAATCTTCTTCCTCTGCATACTGTTTCAGATATTTTTGTACGGAACGTGACATTTCTTTTGAAAAATCAGAATTATATTTGCGCTTGCAAAATGCCGTCATCCAATCCTCAAAAAACCTGTTATCACAGCGTCCCGCAAACATATCTCTCAGTTCAGTGCCCTCCATACTCCGATAAGTATTCTCATGTACAATGTACTTCTGATCTGTAATATCAAGTATCGTATATAACTGCTGACAACCTGCTGTCGGAGCTTGCGCTGCCGTTTCCAGAATTGCCTGTTTTATTTCTTCCGGAATCGGTCTGTCCTCATAGACACGCATAGATTTTCTTTCATATAAACTTTTTATTATTTCATTCATTTACCCAATACCTCCTAACGCAATTCCAAGAATCAGCACAATAAAGCAAACTGCCACATACAAATATTTGCAAATCGGATAATGCCATTTTGTAAACGGCTTTGTTCTGCCTTTATTCACCTGTTTTTCCACATATTTTTTACCGCATACCCAGAAAAACATAATTGCTGCCAAGCCTGCTCCAAGCGGACAGATATAAATAGAAAGCACATCCATCCAACCTGATACGATTCCCTGGATCAAAAGGGAAATTCCCAGGCCAATGGCACCAATAATGCAGCATGCCGGCCGCCTTCCAACATGCAGTTTCTCCTGAACCGTTGCGATCGGTGCTTCATACAGGTTGATCAGTGATGTCAAGCCAGCATATTTTAAAATCCATCCCATAACAACCGTATAACCAATGGCCATTGCCATGGAACCAACCACCGGTATCATACCAAGTGCTTCTCCGATTTTTCTTTTTCCATGCCGTTCACAGGCACTTCCGAATGCATCAATGGGACCAGATCTGGTTGCACGCCCGAAACTCATCTCCCCGATAACACCGGTAGATACAATCAGTACAACAAAAATAATATATTGAATCAAAAATGCTCCGCCGCCATACAGGGATACGCGTGTCGAAAACATCCAAATATTACCCATACCAACCGCGGAACCGATGCAGGCTAAAATGAAGCCCCATCTTGACTTGAATGATTCTCTATTTTCCATAGATTCTCCTTATTCCTTTTCGTGTAAATTTCATAGCATGTACCGTGAAAATTCTGATGCACATACTGTTTTGACATTATCTTACACATTCTAACACACTTTTTGATTTCTATCTATGTTTTCCCTGCTTTTTATCATTAGTCCATGAAACCCACTACTTTTATTTGAATCAGAAAATACTATAATGTACAGATACAAGCCGCCAGACTAAAAAATCCAACACACTTTTCTATTAAACCAAAAAGGATGCAGAACTTCCATTTTTTTAACGAAAGTTCCACATCCTGAAACATTAAATATTCAATTCTTTCAATATCTAATTTTTATCCTTATGCGCAGATTATGCCTGAGGACCTGCTGAAACAAGTGCTTTACCAGCTTCGTTTCCTTCGTATTTTGCAAAGTTCTTAACAAATCTCTCTGCCAGATCTTTTGCTTTTGCTTCCCACTCAGAAGCATCTGCGTAAGTATCACGCGGATCAAGGATTGCAGGATCTACACCCGGAAGCTCTGTCGGTACTTCAAAGTTGAAGTATGGGATTGTCTTTGTCGGAGCGTTTTTGATGTCACCATTTAAGATAGCGTCGATGATTCCACGGGTATCTTTGATGGAGATACGTTTTCCAGTTCCGTTCCATCCTGTATTTACAAGGT
>CAVKTR010000163.1:0-3568 GCA_963659325.1 Dysosmobacter segnis | reverse complement strand
ATCCGGACTGGTCTGTAAGACGTGCATTTACAGCACAGATCATCATCAACCATGTACAGGCAAGAGATGGCGAGAAGATCGACAACGTAGATCAGGCTTTACAGAGAGCTGTTGATAACGGTGTAAAAAATCTGGTTGTACAGCCAACACACTTGATGCATGGTGCAGAGTATGATGAATTGGTTGAGGCACTGGATAACTACAAAGACAAATTTGAGTCTGTAACTGTTGCTGAGCCGTTACTTGGTGAAGTTGGATCTGATGCAACTGCTGTAAACGAAGATAAAGCAGCAGTAGCACAGGATATCACAGCAGAGGCAGTGAAGACAGCCGGATATGATTCCTTAGAGGCAGCAAAAGAAGATGGCACAGCATTTGTATTCATGGGACATGGTACATCCCATACAGCAAAAGTAAGCTACAGCCAGATGGCTTCCCAGATGAAAGATCTCGGATATGAGAATGTATTCATCGGAACGGTAGAGGGCGAGCCGGAAGAGACAGCCTGCGAGAACGTAATCGAAGCAGTAAAAGATGCCGGATACAAAAACGTTGTATTAAGACCGTTAATGGTTGTTGCAGGTGACCATGCAAACAACGATATGGCAGGCGATGATGACGATTCCTGGAAGAGTATGTTTACAGCAAGCGGAAACTTTGATAAAATTGATACACAGATTGCTGGTTTAGGTGAGATTGAAGCTATTCAGCAGATTTATGTGGATCATACAAAAGCTGCTATTGATTCTTTAGGTAAATAAGATACATAACGCAGTAGAAATTAAAAAATGATTACTAATCTCACAGCAGGAATGATCGCTCGTTCCTGCTGTGAGTTGCATATGGAAGAAGTGTAGATTTGCAGAGATGCACAGAATGCCAAGAGCATTCTTGAATCTGATATGTTCAGATATAGATACGATAGTTTGCAGGCAAACGGGTAAACAGGAGGAAAGAGTACATGAAAAAAAGAATTGCGGTACTGGCTGCAGTATTTGCACTGGCAGTTGGGATGCTTGGAGGCTGCGGAAACAGCGCACAGCCGGCAGCTGACAGTACAAAAGAGGCTGTGGACAATACGGATACAAGTGCGCAGGATGAGACAACAAACAATGAGGCTGATGAAGCATCGCAGACCTCGACAGATGTACAGACTCCGGCACTGGAAGATGGTATCTACGATGCGGAATTTGACACAGACAGCAGTATGTTTCATGTCAATGAGGCAAACGAGGGACGAGGTACTTTGACGGTAGAAAATGGAAAGATGACGATCCATATCAGCCTGGTATCCAAAAACATTGTAAATCTGTTTGTGGGAACAGCAGAGGATGCACAGAAAGACGGTGCAGAACTTTTACAGCCAACCACAGATATTGTTACATACAGTGATGGAACCAGTGAGGAAGTATACGGATTTGATGTGCCGGTAGAAGCATTGGATCAGAAATTTGACTTGGCACTGATTGGAACACACGGAAAGTGGCATGACCACAAAGTCAGTGTGTCAGATCCACAGAAAGTAGAGTAAAGGGTTTTTCAACAGATGAAAAAGAAAAAAATAGCGGCAGTTATTTTGGCTGTCATGGTAGGCATTGGCGCATTTACCGGATGCGGAACAAAGGAAAATAAAACGCCGGCAGATTCTTCTTACACAAAAGTCAGTGAAGATGTACAGGAAAAAACAAACGAGGATGCAAATGCGGGAACTGCTATACTGGAAGATGGAACGTATTCTGTTAATGTGGAACTGCGGGGAGGCAGTGGCCGTGCTACCGTAGATTCTGTGGCAACTGTGACAGTAACAGATGGTCAGGCGATGGCCACTATCGTATGGAGCAGCGCACATTACGATTATATGCTTGTAGATGGAGAAAAATATCAGAATGAAAATGAAGGTGGAAATTCAACCTTTACGTTCCCGATTGACGGTGTTCCGTGTGAGATGGATGTGGTCGGAGATACCACGGCAATGAGCACTCCACATGAAATTGAATATACACTTGTATTTTCTTTCCCGGAAGAAGTAAGTTTCAATGATCTGAACTGCGAAGGGCGAATGAATCTTGCATATGCCGACCAGTTTAGTGTAGAACAATATGGAGCATATAAATTGATAACGATCGTTGACAGCGGTCGTTATTTGCTTGTACCGGAAGGGACATCTGTCCCGTCGGATGTGCCATCCGATATCGTAGTACTGCAGCAGCCGCTGACAGACGGATATCTGGTTTCCAGTGCGGTAATGGATCTGGTATGTAAAACAGGAGCACTTTCCAATATTAAGTTTACCGGTTTGCAGGAAAAGGACTGGTATGTACAGGATGCAGCAGATGCTATGAAGGCAGGTGATCTGGTATATGCCGGAAAATACAGTGCGCCGGATTATGAGCTCCTGCTTGGACAGGGATGTAAATTTGCCATTGAAAACAGTATGATCCTTCACAATCCGGAAGTGAAAGAAAAACTGGAAGAACTTGGAATCCCGGTTCTGATCGAGCGCTCCAGTTATGAGAAACATCCGCTGGGACGTCTGGAGTGGATCCGTCTGTTTGGAGTACTGTTTAATCAGGAACAGGCAGGAACTGAATTTTTCCGTGAGCAGGTGGAACGGGTGCAGCCGATCCTTGAAAAAGAAAATACCGGACGCACCGTGGCTTTTTTTGCAGTATCTTCGGATGGAACGATCACTGTGCGAAAACCAAATGACTATGTTTCATCCATGATCGATCTGGCCGGCGGTGTGTATTCCCTGAACGGTTACATTGAGGAAGAGGAAAATGCGCTGTCTACGCTGAAAATGCAGATGGAAGATTTTTATGTAGCAGAGAAAGATGCGGATATTCTGATCTACAATGGTACCATTGAAGGTGAGTTGAATTCCATTGATGAACTGATTGAAAAAAACAGCCTGTTTGCCGATTTTAAGGCGGTACAGTCCGGGGATGTCTATACAACCGGAAGCAATTTTTATCAGGAAACAAGTGCGACCTGTGATTTCATCGAGGATTTGAACAAGATTCTGACAAACAGCAGTGATACGGATTATCGGTTTATCCGAAAATTGCAGTAATAACAAAGAGTTATTCTAAATGAATAGTGCGTTTCTGAATTGTGGATAGTAGTAATTTCAGGAATATGCGGAAATAGAGAAGGTAAAGGAAGTAGGGGAAGTGAAAAAAAGGTATACGATAGCATTTACAATATTTATCTGTGCACTGATCGCACTCTTTTTGTGGAATGTGGGTGTTGGCAGTGTCAATATGTCTCCGGGGGATTTTTTCGCATTGTTTGGAAAAGATGGCAGTGATTTTACGCTGTATCAGATCGTCTGGAAAATCAGACTGCCACGTATTGCAGCGGCGATTCTGCTTGGAGGAGCGTTATCCGTATCTGGTTTCCTGCTTCAGAGCTTTTTCCAGAATCCGATCGCAGGACCGTATGTACTGGGAATTTCTTCCGGTGCAAAACTGGTAGTTGCCCTGACTATGATTATATTTTTACAGCGGGGACTGACACTGAATTCAGCGGGAATGGTGATCGCCGCATTTGCGGGTTCTCTGATCGC
>CAVKTR010000162.1:0-3598 GCA_963659325.1 Dysosmobacter segnis | reverse complement strand
AAGTAGTGGTTGCACGTACTTAGGGCTAGCCGTCGCGCTAGCGACTTGGTACAATGAGAAAAGTTTATCAAAAAATAACATGCGAACTATCGTGTGAAAATACGTAAGAGGAAAAACAAAACATTATGACATTAAAAGAATTGGAAATCGGTAAAAGTGCAGTGATCAAAACGGTAGGTGGGGAAGGTGCCCTGCGTCAGCACTTTTTAGATATGGGAATGATTCCTGGGGCAGAAATAACCGTGGTAAAGTTTGCACCGATGGGAGATCCGATGGAGTTACAGATCCATGGTTATGAGCTGACGCTGCGTCTGGCGGAAGCAGATCAGATTGAAGTTGATCCGATCGGAAAACGAAGCAATGAACATAAACGTACGGTAAAGGAACTTGGATCCGAGCATCCGGGGATTGGTGAGACTGGAAAGTTTCATTCGAAAAAAGATGAAAATCCATTGCCGGAAGGTACAAAACTGACGTATGCCCTGGTCGGCAATCAGAACTGCGGCAAGACAACATTATTTAATCAGCTGACCGGATCTAATCAGCATGTAGGAAATTTCCCGGGGGTTACGGTTGACCGAAAAGACGGTTCCATCAAAGGGCATCCGGAAACGAATGTGACAGATCTTCCGGGCATTTATTCTATGTCTCCTTACAGCAGTGAGGAGATTGTATCCAGAAATTTTGTCCTGAATGAAAAGCCAAAGGCGATCATCAATATTCTGGATGCGACAAATATTGAGCGAAATCTGTATCTGACCATGCAGCTGCTTGAGATGGATATTCCTATGGTTGTGGCCTTGAATATGATGGATGAGGTACTTGGCAATCAGGGATCCATTGATGTCAATGGAATGGAAGCACTGCTTGGCGTTCCGGTGATTCCGATTTCCGCAGCTAAAAATCAGGGTGTGGATGAGCTGATCGCCCATGCACTGCACATTGCAAAATATCAGGAGCGTCCGCTGCGGCAGGATTTCTGTGATAAAACGGATCATAATGGATCGGTGCATCGCTGTATCCATGCGGTGATCCATCTGATTGAGGATCATGCGCAGGCCGCAGACATTCCGGTGCGGTTTGCGGCGACGAAAGCCATTGAGGGAGATCCTCTGATTCTGGAGCAGTTAAAACTGGAGCAGAATGAAAGAGAAATGTTGGAGCACATCGTGCAGCAGATGGAGAAGGAGCGAGGAGTAGACCGAAGCGCAGCAATCGCAGACATGCGGTTTGACTTTATCGAGCGACTTTGTGAACAGACCGTTGTAAAGCCAAAGGAGAGCAAAGAACGGATCCGAAGTGAGAAAATAGACCGGATTCTGACGGGCAAATACACGGCAATTCCATGCTTCGTGGGAATCATGGTGCTGGTATTTTATTTGACCTTTAACGTGATCGGAGCCGGACTGCAGACTTTACTTGAAATGGGAATTGATAAATTATCGGATATTGTAGATGCGGCACTGACTGTGACAAATGTAAATGGCGCAATGCACAGCCTTGTCATTGACGGAATTTTTACCGGTGTGGGTAGCGTGTTAAGTTTCCTGCCGATCATTGTAACGTTATTTTTCTTCCTATCCCTGATGGAAGACAGCGGCTACATTGCCAGAGTTGCTTTTGTCATGGATAAATTGTTGAGAAAAATCGGACTTTCCGGTCGAAGCATTGTGCCAATGCTGATCGGATTTGGATGCACCGTTCCGGCGGTTATGGCAACGCGAACTTTGACCAGTGAGCGTGACAGGAAAATGACGATTTTACTGACACCGTTTATGAGCTGTACAGCAAAACTGCCAATTTATTCATTTTTTGTCAGCGCATTTTTCCCGAAACGTGGTGGTTTTATCATGGCTGGATTATATTTACTTGGTATCGGTGTCGGTATTTCGATTGCATTCCTTTATAAAGGGACCTTATTCAAAGGCGAGCCGGTTCCGTTTGTTATGGAATTGCCAAATTATCGTTTACCGGGAGCAAAAAATGTGACACAGCTGTTGTGGGAAAAAGCAAAAGACTTCCTGCAGAGGGCCTTTTCTGTGATTTTTATTGCAACGATTGTGGTTTGGTTCTTGCAGAGTTTTGACCTTCACATGAATATGGTAACAGATTCCGCAGACAGCATTCTTGCAGCAATTTCCAGTATTCTGGTGCCAATCTTCCGCCCGCTTGGTATGGGAGACTGGAGAATCTGTACCTCTCTGATCAGCGGATTTATTGCAAAAGAAAGCGTCGTATCCACTCTGGAAGTACTGTTTGGCGGAAGTATCGGAACGATGATCTCATCACTGACAGCAGCATCTATTCTGGTGTTCAGTCTGTTGTATACGCCATGTGTTGCTGCCATTGCTTCTATAAAAAGAGAACTTGGTGTAAAATGGGCGGTCGGTGTGGTCATCTGGCAGTGTGTGATTGCATGGATCGCGGCATTGATCGTGCATCTGATCGGATTATTCGTTGGAATAGTGTAAGCTAAGACTGATAAGATTAAGCAAGCATGGGATTAATTTGCAAAGGTAGCAGGTGATTTAACATAACGTAGTAGAAGTGGCAGGATAACGTTTTTCTCTGAAAGCGATTGTTAGCTGAGGAGACAAACGCTATCCTGTCACTTTTCATAATCTACCGTTAAGTGATAGATCCATTTTTTATAACTTTCCGTGTAGCCAACCAAGAGTTCACAAAATCTTCACAATTTTTTAGCACTCAAGGCTTGACGTGGCTAATAACAAGTGCTATAGTACAACTAGAACAAAGGAAGAGAGATAAAAGGAACAAAGAAAAGTTCCAAGGATCTCAAAGCCGATGGTCAAAGCAAACAACACTTCGGATTCTCCGAATGTGCAGAAAATATATATCATATGAGAGGTATCTCTCATATGATATAGCCTCCGGCAGGATTGCAGAGATGCGCAGAAGATATGTCATGCGTTGCATGACGCGCATCTCGCAGCAAGAATGCCGAGGATATTCTTAAATGATTTACTGAAAGGAGTAATGACTTATGATGATGCCTAGAATTTTTGGAGAAAACTTATTTGATGATTTTATGAATGACTTTGCATTTCCGGATTTTGGAAACGATATTGAGAAAACATTGTATGGTAAACATGCAAAGAACCTGATGAAAACAGATGTCAAAGATACCGAGAACGGCTACGAAGTAGATATTGATCTCCCGGGCTTCAAGAAAGACGAGATCACAATGAAACTGGAGAACGGTACACTGACCGTCAGCGCAGCAAAAGGTCTTGATAAAGACGAAGAGAACAAGGAGAAAAAATATGTGAGACGTGAGCGTTATGCAGGCGGCATGAGCAGAAGCTTCTATGTTGGCGAGCATGTTGACGTTGAGGATATCCATCCGAAATATGAAAACGGTATCTTGAGCTTCGTTGTTCCGAAAAAGGAGCAGAAAGCAGTAGAAGAGAAAAATAAATTCATCTCCATTGAAGGTTAATGTGAATTCCTAATAGAATCTTAAATGAACTCTCCCCGAGTAGATCCCCGGCAGGACGTAAAAATCCTGCCGGGGATTTTTTACTTTATAGGAAAGTTCTCCTTTGGAGAACTCTTGATATAGAAGTAGCCCGCGCGG
>CAVKTR010000161.1:0-3649 GCA_963659325.1 Dysosmobacter segnis | reverse complement strand
ACCAGCTTTTATCGGAGTTGGAAGTGAGCGCGATAAAACCGAAGCAAAACGAGGGGAGTGAACGGTTAGTGAGTGAGAAAATTTTCTCTGATTTTTTTACATATATTAAATTATAACCAATACTATAACCAAGGATTTTATGTTAATATAAAATACGAACAAACATTTGGGATGGTCTTACAGACGTTTTTAAGGAGACAAACATTTTATGAAATTTATACATATCGCAGATGTTCATCTGGGTGTAACCCCGGACGCAGGAATGCCATGGAGCGAAACACGCAGCCGTGACATCTGGAACAGTTTTCGACTGGTAATTGAGCAGGCGCGCGCACAGCAGGTGGACTTGCTTTTGATCGCAGGGGATCTGTTTCATCGACAGCCGTTGAAACGGGAACTCAAGGAGATCGCGGCATGGTTTACGGAAATCCCGGATACAGAAGTGGTGCTGGTCGCGGGAAATCATGATTTTTTACATGCGAAGTCTTATTACCGGACGTTTTCGTGGCCGGAGAATGTGCACTTTATTCTGGAACGGGATCTGACGGCGGTGCATCTGGAGCGGATTCACACGACGGTATGGGGATGCAGTTTCTGGGATAAGGAAGATGCCAGAGCAGTGTACAGCAGAGAGATTCTGCAGAAAGTGATGCGGAATAAGGCGTTGGGAACCATCCGGGGGATAGAATATGATGTGTCATTGGCGCAGGGAACAGCTGGAGGATTGATTGATTCAAAACAGTCAGACCGGAGCCGGGAAAATTTTCAGATCCTGCTCGGACATGGGGGCGATGACAGGCATCATCCGTTCCGGACAGATGACATTGCAGCGGCAGGATATGATTATGCAGCTTTTGGACATATCCACAAGGCGGCGCAGCTGGTTTCGGGAAACGTGGTGATGGCTGGTTCTCTGGAACCGACGGACTGTAATGATTTTGGCCCGCATGGTTTCTGGATGGGGGAAATGACGGAGCGTGGAACCCGTGTCTCTTTTTATCCGATTAAAAAATGTGAATATGTCCGGCAGGAAGTGAACGTGACACCGGACATGTCAGCGTATGCAGTGGAGGAACTGGTGCAGCAGGAGCTGGCAGATCGGGAAGCGTATCAGATTTCGCACATTGTACTGCGTGGTTATCGGGATGCAGATACAGTACTTCCGCTGGAACAGATTACGCAGATGGAGCGTGTCGTTCGGGTGCTGGATGAGACGGAACCGGATTATCAGTTTGATCTGTTGAAAAAGCGTTACGAGGGAACTTTGTTGCAAAAATATATTGAGGTTATGGAACAATATCCGGATCCGGTGCAGGGAAAAAAGGCGCTCTATTACGGCGTGCAGGCGATGTTGAATGCCATGGGAGAAGGACAGGAGACGTAGAATGATTATCAAAGAGGCAAAGATTGGAAAATTTGGCAAACTGGAAAATGCGCAGTATCAGTTTTCCCCACAGATCAATGTGATTTACGGGCCAAATGAGTCGGGAAAAAGTACGTTGATGCAGTTTTTGAAAGCGATGCTGTTCGGACTGGAAAAGACTAGAGTACGGAAAACACTGGATACCTATAATAAGTATGAACCCTGGGATACGCCGGCGTATTTTTACGGCTCCATGATTTTTGAGACCGGAAATCAGGAGTTTTTGCTGGAACGCAATTTTTATCATAAGGAACGGCGGGCGCGTCTGGTCAATGTGCGTGATGGAGAAGAACTTTCCGTGGAATATGGTGATCTGGACATGCTGCTTGGCAATGTCAGCGCGGCGGCTTATGAAAACACCTGCTGTATCGGGCAGGAGCAGCTTCTGCCGGGGCGTGAACTTGGCGTATTGCTGGAGGATGAACGCAGTAATCTGGCGCAGACCGGCAGCGGTGCTTTTCAGTTGTCGGAAGCATTGCAGGAACTGGAGCAGAAACGGAAACATGCGGAAAAGACCCGGAAGGAACTGGAACAGCAACGCCTGTCGCGTATTCATCAGCTGGAAGTAAACCAACAGGTGCTGGAACGTGATATCGCCGGGCTGAAAGCACAGCAGGAAAAGCAGAGTACACAGCAGGGCACGGTGCAGGAGCAGGTAAAAGGGCTGCAACAGCAGATGGAACCGGTACAGGCGGACTATCAGACCGTGTGCCGCCGGGAACAGGAGCTGCAGAGCG
Source organism: Dysosmobacter segnis (assembly GCA_963659325.1). Lineage (GTDB taxonomy): Bacteria > Bacillota > Clostridia > Lachnospirales > Lachnospiraceae > Eubacterium_I. The sequence continues at coordinate 1,489 of CAVKTR010000161.1, read as the reverse complement.
CAGTGGCGCAGGCACAGTCGGAATGGGAGCAGGCTGAGCGAGAACAATGGAAGCAGGAGCAGTTCCAACGGGAGCAGGAGGAAGCGGAGGAGGAGCAGCAGAAATCCGGTAAGAACGCAGGATTTTCTCCGCTTTTGCTGATCGGTGTGGCGGGTCTGATTCTGGCACCTGTTTTAAGGTCAGCCTTGGATGGATTTCAGAAGATAGCACCGTTTGTAAATATTGTCTGCATCATTCTGATCCTGGCTGGGCTTGTGTCAGCCTATCGCAGAAACAGAGCAAAGAAAGAGGCTGACGCTGCACAGAATCACAGACAAAGTATAAATGATTCTGCACAGCATCACAGGGAGAAAAATGGCCGGTCAAATGGTGGGATGGATCTTCATTCTGTGGAGCGGGAGCGAAGAAAAGCTGCTCTGGATCAGCAGTTACAGCGTGCTCGTCAGCAGAAAGCTGCTCTGGATCAGCAGTTACAGCGTGCTCGTCAGCAGAAAGCTGCTCTGGATCAGCAGTTACAGCGTGCTCGTCAGCAGAAAGCTGCCCTGGATCAGCAGTTACAGCGTGTGCGTCAGCAGAAAGCGGCCCTGGAAGAACAACTGCAGAAACTGAAGGATCAGAAAAAAGCACTTCAGCTTCGGGCAGCCCGGCAGGAAGGCTCCGGGGACCAGCTCCAGAGCCAGATCCAGGAAAAAGAAGTGGAACTGGAAAATCTGACAGAGCAGGTGGATGAACTGCAGCAGGAGACTTTGGAGGAGCAGAATGCCCGTGCAGACAGGGACGCACTGGAACTGGCGGCAGAAACCATGTCCCGTCTTGCCGCCCGGATGTCAAAGACGCTGGAGCATACCCTGGACAAAGAGATGTCAGAGATTCTGGCGCAGATTACGGGAGATGTACATGAGCAGCTGCAGGTGAACGGTGCACAGGGCATCGTACTGGCAGAGCAGATGCAGAAACGTGTGCCGGAGGCGTACAGTCAGGGAACCATGCAGCAGGCTTATTTTTCTTATCGGATGGCGGCAGGACATATGCTGATGAAGGAAGAACCACTGCCATTTCTTCTGGATGAGACCTTTGCAAATTATGATGAAGAACGGCTGCGCCAGACTCTGCGGTGGCTGGCGGAACAAGAAAATCAGATTTTGTTGTTTACCTGTCGGGAAAACGAAATGAGACTTCTGAAGGAAGAGGGTATTTCCTTTGCAAGTATACAATTATAAACATGACACCACCCATCAAGTGAAAAACACAGGATGAGTGGTGTCTTTTTATCAATAAATACCCATGGAATTATTGGTAAAAACGATTGGACGAAAATATTAGCCTTATGATATGATAAAAACCGCATTAAAGAGAAAAATAAACAATAGAACATGTAAAAATTCATATAGAAATATGCATATTATACAAAAATGCGGCGGATAAAATATACAGAAGCAATTTGGTGATATGTCAAGAGGTGATGGAAAAGAGAATTCATTAAAAACAC
>CAVKTR010000160.1:0-3657 GCA_963659325.1 Dysosmobacter segnis | reverse complement strand
CAAAAAAGCGGGTGATGGGAATCGAACCCACGTATCCAGCTTGGAAGGCTGGTGTTCTACCATTGAACTACACCCGCATGTACAATATTTTGTTTCGTCAACTCATCGACAGGTGATATATTATCACAACCCTCCCTTGATGTCAACACTTTTTTCATTTTACAAATGCCCAGTTCCGGAATCGAACCAGAGACACGAGGATTTTCAGTCCTCTGCTCTACCAACTGAGCTAACTGGGCAATTGACCTGTTTATCTTATCTTACTTTTCTGCTCCTGTCAAGACACAGTTTGCATTTTGACAGGAGCAGTTTTTCTAGCGATTTTCCATCGTTTCAAAATATTTCTGTGCATTCACCGGCTCGCCATTCTGTACCGCATGGACATACTGGCCATCCGCCATCTGCACTCTCGCCTTCACATTATCAGACATAATCACATTGAAAATATGAAGCACACGTTTTTTGATATCCTCATCATAAATCGGTGTCGCCACTTCCACACGACGTGTGGTATTTCTCGTCATAAAGTCTGCCGAAGCAATATACACTTCATCATTTCCGAAAATATAAATTCTGGAATGCTCCAGATAACGGCCTACGATACTTCGCACCGTAATATGATCGGTTGCTCCCGGGACTCCGGCGATCAGACAGCAGCTTCCGCGCACGATCAGTTCAATATCCACTCCCGCCTGGGATGCTTCCATCAGTTTCTCGATAATACATTTATCGGTCAGAGAGTTCATTTTTGCACCAATATATCCCGGCTCTCCGCGTTTTGCCAGTGCAATCTGCTCATCCATTTTCTCAAGTATCTTGCTTCGCAGACACTTCGGTGCCACCATCAGATACTTTGTCTCTTTCATCACCTGACCAAGACACAGTTTCTGGAATACCTCGTTTGCCTCCTCACCGATGCCCTGATGCGCCGTCATAAGTGAAAAGTCTGTATACAGTTTTGCTGTCTTTTCATTGTAGTTACCAGTTCCGATCTGCGTAATATAGGAAATATGATCCTTCGTCTTTTTCGTAATCAGACACAGCTTGGAATGTACTTTCAGTTTGTCCAGACCATACAGGATACGACAACCGGCATCTTCCAGTCTTCTGGACCATTCAATATTATTTTCCTCATCAAAGCGGGCACGCAGTTCCACTAATGCCACCACTTCTTTTCCATTTTCCGCCGCATTAATCAGTGCCTCAACCACCTTACTGTCATTGGCCACACGATACAACGTCATTTTAATGGAAACAACCTCCGGATCTTCCGCTGCCTCGTTCAACAGACGAAGGAACGGCTGCATGCTATCATATGGGAAGAACAGAAAACGATCTTTTTTCTCTACCTGCTTCATAATACTTTCAGACATATTGATATCTGCCGGAAGCTGCGGTACAAATTTATCATAAAATAATTCCCTGTTATTTCTCAGAAGATCACGGATTTTCGAGAAAAAGGACAGATCCAGCGGTGCTTCGGAATGGAAAATATGTTTTTTCTTCAGATCCAGATAAGTACACAGCGTATCCAGCACGGACTCATCCATCAGTCTCGTATACTCCAGCTTGATCGGACACAATCTTCTTCTTCGGCTAACCAACTGTTCCATAACCTGACGGAAATCAGTATCATCATCATACATTTCCTCATCCGGATCAATATCCGCATTTCGAATGATACGGATCAGTGATTTGCTCTTGATCTTATAACGGTCAAAGATCAGCGGAATATAATGAAGGATCAGTTCCTCACGCAGCATAAAACGGTTCTCATGCCCCGGGATGCGCACAAGCCGTGGAATCACGTCCAGATTACACGGTACGATTCCAAGTTTGTCCCTGCTTTTCTTCTCCAATACAACCACCGCATAAATATCCTTGCTCTTCAAAAACGGAAATGGCTGCTTCTTTCCGATGATCTGCGGTGATAACAGCGGACGTACCTCATGTTCAAAATATGCATCCAGAAATTCCACGTCCTGTTTTTCCAGTTCAGAATAGCTGCAAATCTCTACGCCATAACTCTCAAGCCCCTCTTTCAGATCCGCATAGGCCGCATCTTTTCTCTGTGTCAGCAATTTTACCTGATCAAAAATTGCAAATAACTGCTCCTGACACGTCATATTTGTCTTGTTATCCCGAATATCTTTGGATACCAGCATCTGATCATAAAGTGAGCCGACACGCACCATAAAGAACTCATCCAGATTGCTCTGGAAAATAGATGCAAAGGACAGCCGCTCACAAAACGGATTCGCCAGATCTTCTGCCTCTTCCAATACTCTGGTATTAAATTTCAACCAGGAAAGTTCCCTGTTATCATAACATGAATGTACCATATGCTCCCCACTCCTCGTTGTCTGTTCTGCTGTTGTTTCCTGTACTTGTGTTTCCTGAATTTCCATATCCGATACCTCTTTCTCGTTTTCTTCCACAGGTATCTTTCGAATCATTTTTTCAGGCGCATGCTGTGGCTTTTTTTCACCACCGGCCTGTAATGTAGTGTTCTTTTTCTGCTGATTTACGGATTTTCTTCCAAACAGTCCCCGTAACACATTTGCAATTCTGCTCATATCTTATTTTATCCTCTTATACTTCCACTTATGCTCTGCAAAATCCCTGCGTATCTTTTATACTATTTCTTTTTGGATTTTGTCGCTACCAGCATTTCATAAATTTCATGAAAAATCGAGGTAAAGTATTCCCGGTAAAAACAGTTCCTTCTCCAATTCTGCAGGATTGATTCCATACTATTCTACCATCACTAATTCATCCCCGACTTTGATGGTTCCTCCTTCCAGTACTTTCGCAAACACACCTTCCCGCGGCATAATGCAGTCGCCGACTACTTTGTAGATCTCACAATGACTGTGACATTCTTTTCCGATCTGCGTCATCTCCAACAGCACATCATTGCAGCGGAATCTTGTTCCAACCGGCAGATTCCGGAAATCGTAACCGTCCACGATCAGGTTTTCCCCAAATGCTCCAAATGCAACATCCACGCCTCTGGCACGGAATGCTTCTATTTTTTCCAGAGAAAGCAGGCTCACCTGACGGTGCCAGTGACCGGCGTGCGCATCGTTCTCAATGCCCCAGTCTGCAACTAACGTTGCCTCATTCACCTCATGCTTCTGTGTTCCTCTTTTCTCACTGATACAAATTCCTTTAATGATTCCCATAATTATTGTTACTCCTATCCCTATAATGGTTCTATTGTACCATTTTTTAGGCATAAAAAAAAGACCTCATAATAAAATGAAGTCTTTTTATGGGCGGAGAAGGATTCGAACCGTTTTGGTTTCTTACCAAAGATTTCTCTGCTTTACCGCAACAAAAAAGGATTTCACGAAGAAATCCTTTTTTTAATTCAATGGGCGGAGAAGGATTCGAATCGTTTTGGTTTCTTACCAAAGATTTCTCTGCTTTACCGCAACAAAAAAGGATTTTACGAAGAAATCCTTTTTTTAATTCAATGGGCGGAGAAGGATTCGAACCTTCGAAGGCATCGCCAGCAGATTTACAGTCTGTCCCCTTTGGCCACTCGGGAATCCACCCATTTGCGAAACAAACACAAAGTGCTCATTCCGCTGTTTACTATATCACGTTCTTCACGCTCATGCAAGTACTTTTTTTAATGCTTCCTCATCTGCC
>CAVKTR010000159.1:0-3691 GCA_963659325.1 Dysosmobacter segnis | reverse complement strand
ATATCACAATGCCTCGGCAGTGATCCACCTCATGCTGAATGATCTGTGCCGTCCAACCGGAATATTTCCCGTGCTGCTTTTTAAAGTTCTGATCCAGATAGTCAACCTCTATCTCCTCATACCGCGTGCACGGTCGCACGCCGTCCAGAGAAAGGCAGCCCTCTTCCGTCTGATAGGCGCCGCTTTTCTTCGTGATCACTGGATTGATCATAGCAAACTGAAATGGACCTGTGGCCACCACGATAATGTTTTTACGGATGCCAATCATGTTCGCTGCCATACCTACACAGTGATCCAGGTTGGCCCGCAGAGTATCCAGAAGATCATTTTTCTTGGTCAATAAAACTGGAATTTTACTTTGTAACTATAACTTTTCCTTCAGAATCCAGAAGAGGTGTAACACCAGCTCCATATCCGGACTTCCAACAAAGGTAATTAACTCCCGTCTCCTTATCTACAAGAATTTGGCGAACTCCTTCATCCTTAAGCCCACTTCCGTCTCTAAATATAACTTCAAATCTTTCTTCTTTCTTTGCCATGTTTATTTCTCCTTTTTTCAATCGTTACATTTCGATTTAGTACTTTCTTATATATCTGTATCTGAAAATTCAGCTACAAATTTTATTGGGGATAAGCACCTGTGCTGCCAGGGGAAAATCCCCTTGTACGAAATCTCTGATTTCGCTGTATTTCCGGGATTAAGATTTTTCAAATCCGGAAGCAGCACCGCAGGCCGCACGATACAGGCAGATGAAATTGCCTGTATAAAAGTGCGCTCTTAGCTTTGCTAAGAGATTTATGCCGTATCCGGCGTGTTATCTTTTTTCGATTTCTTCTACTTTCTTCTGATAAAGTTTCATCAATTCTGCAACACAGGCTGCTTCGCTCTTATAGGCTTCACTGCCTTTTGTAAATCCGTATGCCTGCATGACTGCCATATCGTTCTGGTGATGTGCTTTTCGCAGCTCCGGTGGCATAGTCAGTTCATCATAAAGATCAGCAAGGCTACTGTCCGGATATAATGCTCTGGCATCAAGGATTGCCTGTGCAGTCTGTTCGATTTTTTGCCGTTGCTGAGCGGTCGGCTCAAGCCATGGGAAGTTATTGTAAACGATATCTTTTGAATAGCGATAATCACTTTTGATTCTTCCACACACAGTTCTCATCCACGCCATATGAACATTAGATTCCAAAATTCCAAACTCATATACATCTCCATCTGGTATGCACATAGCTGCATCAGTTAAAATCATGTCTTTACCTATAAATCCAAAAGGTATATATCGCCTGTTTTCAGATGAATGTCTCGGAACTACAATAGCTGTATCAGGATTTTTTGTTTCACGAAATAAAGTTGGTGTTTCTGCTAATTTTCTTCTATCCTCTGCGCCTTCCAGTCTATCTTTTTTACATGCTTCAATTCTTTCAAGAACTTTCGGCATTTTTCTTAGCTCAACTGGTGATACACCTACCAGCCATAAGCACCAACGTTTTTTGTTATTGATAAACTCTGTTGCTCCACTAAGGCGTTTTATATAAGGAATAGCTTTTGGTTCCTCTTTAATAAAATCTTGATACTCACTTTCTTCAATAATCAAATGTCCACCATCCGCAGGACGATTTCCTGATATCATTTTTCTACGATCACAAATAGGTTTTGTACGACTTTCAATAAAAATATCAGGAGCCTCTACCAAATAAGCATTAATATTCTCTGCTTCCTTAAATCTCTTATCAACATAGATTCTACGTTTTGCAGGATTTGGTGCAACACTGAATCCAACGATCACACAATGTACATGTGCTTTCATACTGGCTTCGCTGTCCCAGATAAACGTCCGATGTGCAAAATCTATATGGATGCCAAATCGGTCATATAAAGGTTTCCAGACACCTGCCACCTGTTCTCCCTGTGTAATGGAATTAGTTGATACAAATGCTGTCCGTATATTCGTCCCCTGCATAAACTGTGCCGCTTTAAAATACCAGCCTGCAACATAATCAATTTTCCCGGCAGTCTTATATGGCTTTCCTTTTTCATCCACGTAAACCGATAAAATATCATTTTTCTGTTCTTTACTCTGTAATGAATAGCCCACAAATGGTGGATTTCCCATAATATACGAAACCTGATATTTTGGTACAACGCTCTCCCAGTCAATCTGTAAAGAATTTCCTTCTACAATAAACGCATTTGTCGTCAACGGCAAAAAATCCAGATTCATGTGAATGATGTCTTCCGTCTCTTTCATCATCTGTGATTCTGCGATCCATAACGCTGTCTTTGCAACCGTGACAGCAAAATCATTGATCTCGATTCCATAAAACTGATCAATGGAAACATGAATCGGAGAAGATTCATCAAATCCAAAAGTAATCTGTCCTCTCTGCAGTTCTTTTATGACTTCATTCTCCAATCGACGGATACTGATATATGTCTCTGTAAGGAAATTTCCACTTCCCGATGCCGGATCAAGCCACCGAAGGTTTGACAACTTTGTCTGGAAGTCCCTCAGCTTCTTATCTTTTGTTCTCTGAACCGTTATCTGCTGAATTTCTTTCAGTTCATTTTTCAGATCATCCAGAAACAACGGATCAATGACTTTATGAATATTTTCAATGCTGGTGTAGTGCATACCACCGGAACGTCTTGTCTCAGGATTCAGTGTACTCTCAAATACCGCACCAAATATAGTCGGACTGATTTCTGACCAGTCAAAATCTGCTGAGGCTTTTTCCAGTAAAAGATTTCTGATTTCATCCGTAAACTGTGGAATTTCAATATCCTCATTTGCAAACAGCCCACCATTTACATATGGAAACTGTGCCAGAGATTCTTCCATGTATGGATCTCTGTCTTCTGGTTTTGTATCAAGCACCTGGAACAGCTCAATCACAGCTTTTCTCATGTGCCTTGTATCAAATTCTTCCAGATAGTCATGGAACATACCATGCAGTCCGAAGATACCCGCATCCTCTGCATACAGGCAGAATACCATTCTGACACAAAGGATATTCAGACTTTTCATTGCACGCTCTGTTGTCGGATCAACATATTGTTTTGCCAATGCGTCATACAACAGCCCCACAATCTCACCGGCAGCAATGGAAACTTCCATTTCTCTCTGAAGATTTGTGTTTCCTTCGTCCACAAGGAACTGTAATCGGTAGTATTCTTTTTCCAGATCCTCCAACTGGATAATCTCCGGATCACCGCCCGGCTTCTCCATATCGTAAATGTAGAATGACTGGAAATTACTGGTAACAATCCATCTTGGTCTTTTTGAATATGGCAATTCAGAAGAATATCTTTTTGCCTGTTCAAATGGTGTCAGCATGGAGCCGTCTGACTGCCGGATAGCAGCCGTCAGGCTCTTGTTGATACTTTTCTGTTCAATCATGACATGGGTTTTCTCAATATACCCGTCAATAAAACTGGTGTGGTCAAGGTGTACCTGATCCTCAAAAGAAATAAACTGTGATATTTCCGTCACACCAAACACTGTTGTCAGAAGCTCCACCCAGAAGATTTGGCTGTCGCCTTTTTCATATCCACGGTCTTTCCAGTTTTTCGCAAATGCTTTCGCCGCTGCTCTTTGCTGTGTATCTGTCATTGCAGCAACCTCCTGTTACTTTTCATCTGTAAATTCCATCATCTCATCAACGGTGCAGTCCAGCTTCTTGCAGATCT
>CAVKTR010000158.1:0-3810 GCA_963659325.1 Dysosmobacter segnis | reverse complement strand
GATAGTTTGCTGCATAAATCATACAGCTTTTAATCAATAGTTTCCGAGACTGCTCTTCGGTTTTATCGCGCTCGCTCTCAACTCCTATAAAAGCTGGTCGTTTCCCACTTGCGCAAAACTCGCAAAACTCAGTCGTTCGCTAAATCGCTCCTTGAGGAAACTTTCTCTGATTTTTATTTACGTTATGAATATGATAACATTCTGCGCAGCGATATCGCACACTATCTTTTATTTGCGTATGCAACACAGCATTCCGTATTCCATCACTTCCTACGCATACGTGTCATGCAATGCATGATGGCGCAAAAATTTACAAATCACATAGAGTAAATTAAGAACGCCTGACATTTTTTCTCAAGGAGCGATTGTTAGCGACTGAGACAAAATTTCGGGCGTTCCTATCAAAACTTAAATAGTAAATTTTAAGCCACTCATAAACAAGATTTAAATTATATAAAACCAGTTCTCATCCTGATCTAAATTACTGATCTCCATCGTCGTCTTTCCACCCTGCTTGAACTGCAATTCCTGTCCTTTAATGCTGACAGTTGTTCCCGCCGGAATAGATTTCGTAATAAACGCATTACCACCTATGACAGAATCTCTTCCAATGACAGTCTCACCGCCAAGAATGGAAGCCCCGGAATAAATCGTCACATTATCCTCAATGGTCGGATGACGTTTTGCATTTTTCAACTTCTGACCACCTCTGGTAGACAGCGCACCAAGGGTGACACCCTGATAAATCTTTACATTGTCTCCGATAATCGTTGTCTCACCGACTACAATACCGGTACCATGATCGATAAAGAAATGTTTTCCAATCGTTGCACCCGGATGAATGTCAATTCCGGTTACACTATGCGCATACTCCGTCATAATACGCGGAATCAACGGCACGGAACGGATAAAGAGTTCATGTGCCAGACGGTTGATTGTAATAGCAAATAAGCCCGGGTAAGCCAGAATGATCTCGCCGTAGCTGTTTGCTGCCGGATCACCCTCTAATGCTGCCTGCAGGTCTCCTTCCAGATATTCTCTAATTTTCGGAATCTGACGCAGGAAATCTACCGTAATTTCGTAGCTTTCTTTTTCAATCTGCTCCCGGCATTTTCCATCCAGCTGCGGACAGAACTTGGATACTTTTGCGATCTGTTTACTCAGACGATACAGCACATCCTCAATCAATGTTGATAAATGATGGTTTGCATGATAACTTTTGTATGCACGATCCCGATAATAACCCGGATAAATAATCTTCAATAATTTTTCAATAATATCAATAATCACTTCTTTATTTGGCTGATCGTAAAAATCTTCCATTTTATCAATGGTGCGATCCAGCTCATAATCTTCCAGAATGGAATCAAGAATTTCTTCTGCTTCTCTTCCTTCCATATTTCTGCTCATATCTGACATACTATTCACCTTTTTCTTTCTCAATCAATTTTTTACCGGAAATCCCCGCGGTCACTGACCAGTTCAAATCCGACACTTTCCACTCTGCGTCCCAAGCATCCACGACATTCTGCCGCTTCTTCGCCAGTGCAGATCTTATTGTCATACAGATCATACTGTTTGCGATTCTTCACCGGTGACAGATTTGGCATTACCACATTTGCTCCATGCTGCAATCCTTTTTCCCGTCCCAGCGGATCTGCGGTTCCGAGTGCCGTTGTGGCCGGAAGCAATACATGTGGCAGCATGATACGGATCACAGACAGCAAAAACAAGGTCAGCGGAACACTTCCGGACGGCTCCTCGGCAAACACGGTATCATGATGTGGAATAAACGGACCGATACCGACCATCTGCGGCTCCAGCTCTTTTAAAAATACCAAATCATCTGCCAGTGTTTCCGCGGTCTGCTCTGGGGAACCAACCATAAAGCCTGCCCCAACCTGATAACCAAGTGCTTTTAAATCGTATAAACACTGCTTGCGCACCGCCAGGCTCATTTCCTCCGGATGCAATTTCCGATAATGTGCATCGTTTGCGGTCTCATGACGAAGCAGATAACGGTCTGCCCCCGCTTCCCGGAATCGTTTATAACTCTCACAGGATTTTTCACCAATGGACAACGTGATCGCACAGTCCGGATAACCGGCATGAATCTTCTGCACAATATCAACCATGCGGTCATCGTTATAATACGGATCCTCACCGCCCTGCAGAACAAAAGTACGAAAACCTAACTCGTATCCGTTCTCACAACAGGCTAAAATCTCCTCCTCTGTCAAACGATACCGCTTTGCGTTCTGATTGCTTCTGCGGATTCCGCAATAATAACAGTCATTTTTACAATAATTCGTAAACTCGATCAGTCCTCTTGTATACACATCGGTGCCATAGACTTCTTTGCGAATACGGACCGCCTCTTCTGCCAGCAGTGCATCCACCTGCGGATCATCCGCCATTTTGATCAGTTCCACAAATTCTTCCCTGGTTAAATTATGTTCCCTTATTAATTTCTGTGCTGCATTCATTGCCTTACTTCCCCTTTTACAACCCTTTTTACTGCATACATTTTCCTTACTTTAGCCACTTTTTATTGGATTTTCTTCCCCAGTATTCAGTTCCCAAGTATCAAAATGCTTCTTTTTCTTTCTGACTTAGCTATAACGCTTTGCAATCTCTGTCTCAATGATTGTCGCTCCGCCGACAACCACATCTCCGTCATACAAAACCACGGCCTGACCACAGGTGATGGCACGCTGCGGCTCATCAAATACCACGCGGATCTTGTCCGGTTCCGGCTGGGTCACAGTCGCCCACTGCTCCTCATGACGATAACGAACCTTTGCTTTCACACGCATCTCCCCTTCGATATGATCCACGGAAATCAGATTCACATCATTTGCCACCAGTTCTCTGGAGAACAGGTCATCATTTCTTCCTAAAATTACCTGATTTTTTACCGGATCCACCGCAACAACGTACATGGATTCCTTTAAAGATAATCCAAGTCCTTTTCGCTGACCGATAGTGTAACGAATGATTCCTTTGTGGCGTCCCAGCACATTGCCTTCCAGATCCACAAAATCGCCTTCCGGGTAGGTCTTTTCCCGATACTGCTCGATAAAATCCGAATACTTTCCATTTACGACAAAACAGATATCCTGACTGTCATGCTTTTTTGCATTGATAAATCCCTGTGTCTCCGCAATCTCTCTGGCCTCCGTCTTGTGCATGCCCCCCAGCGGGAACTGCACATGCGCCAGCTGATCCTGCGTCAGAGAATATAGGACATAACTCTGGTCTTTGCTTAGATCTGCAGACTTTTTCAGCAGATAACGTCCGGTCTCCTCATTATATGCAATCTGTGCATAATGTCCGGTAACTACATAATCGTAGGACAGCTCTTTTGCGCGCTGAAATAACTTTTCAAATTTCAAGTAACGGTTGCAATCGATACATGGATTCGGCGTACATCCATTTTCATAGGAACATACGAATTTTTCCATTACTTCTTCTTTGAACCGGTCGGAAAAATTAAACACATAATATGGCATATCCAACGCACGGGCTACGCTTCTGGCATCTTCCACATCGTCTAAGGAACAGCAGGTATGTTCTCTGCATACAACCACGTCCTCATTCTGAAACAGCTTCATGGTAGCGCCGATACACTCATATCCTTTTTCTTTCATCAAAAAAGCGGCTACGCTGGAATCAACGCCGCCGCTCATTGCGATTATTGCTTTTTTATTCAAAGGCTACGTCTCCTTTTTATCATACTATTCAAGAATCTACAGATTATATCACCTGTATACACAGACTATGATATAACCCCATGTTATCCTAGTATTA
>CAVKTR010000157.1:0-3923 GCA_963659325.1 Dysosmobacter segnis | reverse complement strand
AATAACCTATTATTTTAGATCATTTAATCTAATTCAATTGTTTTAAATCCAAGATTTTCGTACATAGATTCGAAAACCTGATGCAAAATATTTTTTCAAACTTTTAAAGGGGGTTTTATACTATGTCTCTGCAATCCCGCGCAGTTACAATGACAAAACAAATGATTCAGATTGAAAGTACCGATCCGGGTACTTATGAAAATGCGATGGCGGACTGGATCACTGCACAACTTGCGCCATATCCCAATGTCCAATTATCCCGTCAGGAAGTGCTTCCCGGCCGTCCAAATCTCATGACTGAATTGCCCGGTGATCCCGCACTGCCAGCGCTTGTGATGATCTGTCACATGGATACGGTTGTAGTAGGTGACGGATGGACCCTTCCGCCCTTTGACGCCATCGAAAAAGATGGAAAAATTTACGGCCGCGGCGCCTGTGACATGAAATCCGGTCTTGCCTGCTGCCTTTCTGCTTTTCAGTATGCAGCCGAAATGCTGCAAACATCCGGGAAAACACCCAAACAGACATTGAAACTGATCTGCTCCATGGATGAAGAAGATTTTATGCGTGGTTCCGAAGCCTGTATACAGGCTGGCTGGGTAACGGACCGCGACTGGGTCATTGATGCTGAGCCAACCAATGGACAGATTCAAATGGCTCACAAAGGCCGCACCTGGTATGAGATTGATGTGCAGGGACACACCGCCCACGCAAGCACACCATGGAAAGGCGCGGACGCCATTGCCGCCATGGCCGAGATCATCCGTGAAATCCGTCATGCAATTCTGTATGCACCGGTTCACCCTGACATGGGAAGTTCCACGGTTACTTTCGGACAGATCACCGGCGGCTATCGACCATATGTTGTACCAGATCATTGCAAAGTCTGGATTGATCTGCGCCTGGTTCCACCATTTAATACAGAAAAAACAAATGCAATCGTAGAAGGTGCCATTGAACATGCCAAGCAATCTGTCAGTGGGATTTCTGCAACTTATAAAATCACCGGTAACCGGCCACCGATTGAACAAAATCCGGATTCTCCGCTTCTGGCAAATTTAAAAATGTCCTGTCAGGAAGTCACCGGAGAAGTTCCACAGGTCAGCTGTTTCACTGGCTACACAGACACCGCGGTCATTGCCGGTCAGCTGAACAACCGCAACTGTATGTCCTATGGTCCAGGCTGTCTCGAAGCAGCTCACCAACCGGATGAATGGGTTGTCATTGATGATATTTTACGCTGCGAACAAGTATATCAGCAGCTTGTAACAAACACTATTTTATAATAACAAACCTCAGATATCGCGATTTCTATTTCCGTAATATCTGAGGTTACATATTATTCTTTTTTCAACAGCTTTGTGATCGTCCGTATCAGAGTTCCCATATTCAACGGTTTCGTCAGATGTGCATTCATGCCAGCCGCCTGGCTTTTTTTCTGATCTTCCACAAACGCATTGGCTGTCAATGCAATGATCGGTATCGTTTCTGCATCCGGCCGTTCCAGTTTTCGAATAGCCTTTGATACTTCCATTCCGTTCATAACCGGCATCATGATATCCATCAAAATGACATCAAAACTTCCCTGCGGATGTGTGGAAAATACATCCACTGCCTCCTGACCATTGTGAGCACAGGTTACTTTTGCCCCCCTGTTCCCGCAGCAGTTCCGCAATAATTTCAATATTCAGAGCATTGTCCTCAACAAGTAAAATTTTCACATTTTGAATACCTGTCTGGGAATCTACTGTAATATTTCCAGTCACATCTTCTTCTGACGCAATTTCAAATGGCAACGTCACACAGAAAGTGGAGCCCACTCCCACTTCACTGGTCACTTCAATGGTTCCACCCATTTTGTCCACCAATGATTTTACGATTGCCCTGCCAAGACCTGTTCCCTGATACTTTGTCCTTGCATTATCCTGCTCCTGTGTAAACGGCTTGTACAACTGTTTTTCCAGGAAGTCCTGACTCATGCCGACTCCGGTATCCGCCACTTTAAATTCAAAAGAAGCGTGCCAATATATTTTTCCTGTCTTCTGTAATTCATTCGGAATCCTGCCACAAGGCAAATCAAAAGCTGCACGCTCAATATGTATGTCACATAAAAAATTTCATTTTCGCTTATAACATACTCAAAGGATCTGTTTTTTGTAAATTCCGTGATCCATTTATCCTGCAGACGGCCAATCGTGCCATCCAGAGACATTTCCTGCAAAACAGTATTCAGCTGATCACGCAGAGCCTCATTATCCCCCCGAACCGCAAGCGCCGGATAACTCTTGGATATCACAAGGCTTGGTTCCAGCCGAAATCCATTTTTCTCAATGATCTTGCTGGCCACGGCGCCATGACAGATTCCATAATCAACATTGCCTTTTTCCACCGCTTCCAGAATCTCTGTATTCGTTGAATACTCTACATATTCGCACTGCAGATCATATGTCGTTTCAATAACAGAACGCGCCGTCAGCGCAACTTTCTTTCCAGCCAAGGCCGCCGCACTGTCAATCTTGGTTTTACCATACACTTTCTCAGTCAGATCATCTTGTTACTTATTTTTGTACATATATGTGTATTAGTTTCATACGCACTTTATTCGCATATTATTTGAACCATGTTTTGCCTATATCCGTATATTAAGATACACATTTTATCCATACAAGCATTTTATTCATATAGGTAATAAAAACGTCATTTATTACTTATAAGTATAATCTTTTTCTGAAAGAGTATCTATGAAAAAATACAATTAGCGGCAACTATTTGTATATGCTCGCATAACTTCATCAGACTCAGCCTCTTCATTATGTCTTTTTTGTTATATCTTTACATATTATGTTTCTGAATATATGCTAACAATCCCTGGCAACCCTCCAGCACATCATCATAAGTCTCATCAAAATTTCCCGTGTACCACGGATCCGCAATGTCACCTTTGCGGTCTGTAAAATCCAGTAACAAATGAACTTTATGATCCGGATCTCCATGTACAAAACGCTCCATATTGCGCAGGTTGTACTGTTCCATTGCAATGATATAATCGTAGTGTCGATAATCTGTGCTTGTCATCTGTACAGCGTATTTTCCATCCACGGAAATGCCGTATTGTTTTAATTTGTTGCGGGTTCCACGGTGTACCGGATTACCGATTTCTTCTCTGCTAGTTGCCGCAGAGGCAATTTCAAACTGGTCCGCGAGACCGGCTTTTTTTACCAGGTCTTTCATTACGAATTCTGCCATGGGGGAACGGCAGATGTTACCTAAGCATATGAATAATATTTTTATCATGTTCTTATATCTCCTTAAATTGTCGTATTTCCTTATGTAAATGCTTTTTACAACTTAAGCAAACTGAACATCCCAGCCCAGTTCATCACGGAGCAGATTACCGACACTTTCTTGCACAAGTATCTTTTCGGAATAATCATAGCTCATATATAAGCTCCCCTATTCAGCAATAGCATTCATTATCTCAAGTTTTAATTCCTCATCTTTTTCATAAGTTCCACCACCACTGTAGGCTATAGTTTTTCTATGTATCTGCTCCGCCTGTTCAAGCGTTAGATAAATGATTCCATCCATTTAATCACGCTCCTTTAACCTGCGCAAAACATCTTGATTTTCTTGCATTAACCTATCCAATTCGTCTCCCGCAGCTCCAAGAAACTTTTTATATTCATCTCTGTCAAGCGGTTGAATATATTCAGATAACTGATAATGAAATGCATCTCTCAGTGCCATATCACGACTTGCCATTTTTACTCGACCTCGTTGAATAAGTGGTTTCCATAAAGCCATATTTTCAAACCTTCTAAACAAGGTTTCTGTTTCTTTTATTGATAAAATATGCCCAACTCGTTCGTATTCATGTTTTATAGCATCAGCAAGACCACTTTCATAGGCTGCAATAATATCTA
>CAVKTR010000156.1:0-4054 GCA_963659325.1 Dysosmobacter segnis | reverse complement strand
AGAACTGCTCTTTTTCTCTACTCTGAATCTGATACTTTCCTTATGAATTATAACTGATGAATTGTAACAAATAGTTTTTGCGAAATGATAGTGTTTTTTAGCTGGTTGAAGATTAAATAAGCTATAGGATAAGAATGTTTAACATTTGTTTAGAAAGAAACCTTCTGTATGTTTAAAGTGGTTTGCTAAGATAACCACAGATCAAATATACAGGAGGTTTTTGATATGATAAAAGAAGGAATCAGTGGTTTTTGCATGGCACTGGCAGACAGCGTGCCAGGCGTATCCGGTGGAACCGTTGCATTTATCATGGGATTTTATGACCGTTTTATCGGTTCCATTCATAAGTTTGTATTTGGAAAAGCAGCTGAGAAGAAAGAAGCATTGAAGTATCTGATCAAGCTGGGAATCGGCTGGATCATCGGCATGGGACTGGCGGTTGTGGCTTTATCAGCAATCTTTGAAAGTCATATTTATGTTGTAAGTTCTTTATTTATCGGATTTATCGCAGGTGCGATCCCACTGATCATGCGGGAAGAAAAGAGCAGTTTCCGTGAAGTGAAAAAAGGCATTTTATTCTGTATCCTTGGCATTGTGATCGTTGCAGGTATCACCTGGCTGAATGGAAAAGTCGGCGCTGGTACAATGAATCTTGGACATTTTTCACTTGGACTTGGTCTTAAACTGTTTCTGATCGGTATGGTAGCGATTTCCGCAATGTTTTTGCCGGGTATTTCCGGTTCAACGCTGCTTTTGATCTTCGGCGCATACATTCCGGTGATCTCAGCGGTACGTGGCCTGATGGGAATGGATCTTTCCTATTTTCCAAGTCTGCTGATCTTTGGTTGTGGTATTCTGGCGGGTGTTGTATTTGTGGTAAAAGGCATTCAGGCTTGCCTGGAAAAATATCGTCCGCAGATGGTGTACCTGATTCTTGGTATGATGATCGGATCTTTTTACGCCATTGTACAGGGACCGACCACATTGTCAGTTCCGCAGGAAGCAATGAGCCTGCATCATTTCAATGTAGGAGCCTGCCTGGTTGGACTGATCCTTGTCATTGGCATGCAGCTTCTCCGGGAGAAAAAAGAAAACGCATAGGTTGAAGTATAAGCGTAGGTTATAGGTAAAGAAGATACCATAAGTAATGCTAAAATAGAGGATATGCAATAGACTGAAAAAAGCTAAAATCGGTAAAATATATCATGCACGATAATTGAAAATGAGCGAAAAATGATCGGATAGTCACCAACTTGTAGGGTAGTGAAAAAAAAGTAAGTATTTCGTTAGAAATTTCACAAAAAAGGTTGAAATCTGGAAAATTTGTGGTAAAATATAGACGAAGTTTCGGGGAAAACACGAAACGAAATGTGAAAAATTGCTAAAAACAGCAGAAGTTTATCTGCTTGCAAAACACAATGTATATTTTAGGAGGAATTAGAAATGGCAAAATGGGTGTACTTATTTAGCGAAGGTAACGCCAGCATGCGCGAACTTCTTGGAGGTAAAGGTGCAAACCTTGCTGAGATGACAGGTCTTGGACTTCCGGTACCACAGGGCTTCACTATTACTACAGAGGCTTGTACACAGTACTATGAGGATGGCCGTGAAATTAACGATGAGATTCAGGGACAGATCAACGAGTACATTGGTAAGATGGAAGAAATTACTGGTAAAAAATTCGGTGACAAGGAGAATCCATTGCTCGTATCAGTTCGTTCTGGTGCAAGAGCTTCTATGCCGGGTATGATGGATACAATCTTAAACCTTGGTCTGAATGAGACAGTAGTTGAGGTATTAGCAGAGAAATCCGGAAATCCACGTTGGGCATGGGATTGCTATCGTAGATTTATTCAGATGTATTCCGACGTTGTTATGGAAGTCGGCAAAAAATATTTTGAGCAGCTCATCGATGAGATGAAAGAGAAAAAAGGCGTTACTTATGACGTAGAGCTTACAGCAGAAGACTTAAAAGAGCTTGCTGGACAGTTCAAAGCTGAGTACAAAGCTAAAATCGGACAGGACTTCCCGGATGATCCGAAGGAACAGTTAATGGGAGCTGTTAAAGCAGTATTCCGTTCTTGGGATAACCCACGTGCAAATGTTTACCGTCGTGACAACGATATCCCATATAGCTGGGGTACAGCTGTAAACGTACAGGCTATGGCATTTGGTAACATGGGTGATGACTGTGGTACAGGTGTTGCATTTACTCGTGACCCGGCTACAGGCGAGAAGAAACTGATGGGTGAGTTCCTGATCAACGCACAGGGCGAGGACGTAGTTGCTGGTGTTCGTACACCGATGCCAATCGCTAAGATGGAAGAGGAATTCCCGGAAGCATACGCTCAGTTCGTTCAGGTTTGCAAAACTCTGGAAGATCACTACAGAGATATGCAGGATATGGAGTTTACTGTTGAGAACAGAAAACTTTACATGTTACAGACACGTAATGGTAAGAGAACAGCTCAGGCTGCATTAAAGATCGCTTGTGATCTGGTAGATGAGGGAATGAGAACAGAGAAAGAGGCTGTAGCTATGATCGAGCCGCGTAACCTTGATGCTCTGCTTCACCCGACATTCGATACAGCTGCATTAAAAGCTGCTACACCGATCGCAAAAGCTCTGGGCGCTGCTCCAGGTGCTGCTTGTGGTAAAATCGTATTCACAGCTGATGATGCTGTAGAATGGGCTGCAAGAGGCGAGAAAGTTGTTCTGGTTCGTCTTGAGACATCACCGGAAGATATCACAGGTATGAAAGCTTCTCAGGGTATCCTGACAGTTCGTGGTGGTATGACATCTCATGCAGCAGTAGTTGCCCGTGGTATGGGGGCTTGCTGTGTATCTGGATGCGGCGACATCATTATGGATGAAGAGAATAAGAAATTTACACTTGCAGGAAAAGAGTATCATGAAGGCGATGTAATCTCCTTTGATGGTTCTACAGGCTGCATTTATGACGGAGCAATCCCGACAGTTGAAGCTACAATCGCCGGCGAGTTCGGAAGAATCATGGCTTGGGCTGACAAATACAGAAAATTAAAAGTACGTACAAACGCTGATACACCGACAGATGCTAAAAAAGCTCGTGAGCTTGGTGCAGAAGGTATCGGACTTTGCCGTACAGAGCATATGTTCTTTGAAGGCGACAGAATTGACGCATTCCGTGAGATGATCTGTGCAGATACAGTAGAAGAGAGAGAAGTAGCTCTTGAGAAAATCTTACCGTATCAGCAGGGTGACTTCGAGCATTTATATGAGGCAATGGAAGGCGAAGCAGTTACAATTCGTTTCCTTGATCCGCCACTTCATGAGTTCGTTCCGACTGAGGAAGAGGACATCAAGAAACTGGCAGATGCTCAGGGTAAATCCGTAGAGCAGATCAAAGCTATCATTGAAGGTCTGAAAGAGTTCAACCCGATGATGGGACATCGTGGATGCCGTCTTGCTGTAACATATCCGGAAATCGCTAAAATGCAGACAAAAGCAGTTATCCGTGCAGCAATCAACGTATCCAAAGCTCATCCGGACTGGAACCTGGTACCAGAGATCATGATTCCGTTAGTAGGCGATATCAAAGAGCTGAAATATGTTAAGAAATTCGTTGTTGAGACAGCTGACGCTGAGATCGCAGCAGCAGGTGTTGATCTGAAATACGAAGTTGGTACTATGATCGAGATCCCGCGTGCAGCATTAACAGCTGGCGAGATCGCTACAGAGGCTGAGTTCTTCTGCTTCGGTACAAACGACTTAACACAGATGACATTTGGTTTCTCCCGTGATGATGCAGGTAAATTCCTGGATGCTTACTATGACGCTAAGATCTTCGAGAATGACCCATTTGCAAAACTGGATCAGGATGGCGTTGGTAAACTTATGGAGATGGCACTGAAACTTGGTAAACCGGTTCGCCCAACATTACATTGTGGTATTTGTGGAGAGCACGGCGGAGATCCTTCTTCCGTAGAGTTCTGCCATAAGATCGGACTTGATTACGTTTCCTGCTCACCATTCCGTGTACCGATCGCTCGTCTTGCAGCAGCACAGGCAGCAA
>CAVKTR010000155.1:0-4074 GCA_963659325.1 Dysosmobacter segnis | reverse complement strand
ATAGGTCGGACTACGATGTCGCAGAGAAGCGGAAATCCGGCGAGACTTCGCTGCGTGAATGGACGAAATTGCCATAACGGAAGTGCTTACTTTGAAATCGTAGAAAAAGAAATCATTGATGCACTTCGCAGCTGGCTGAAAGGCTACAAGGTCAAGATTGATACAGTCGGTTATGCTGAGGACATTAAGCTTGGCAAAAAGCGATTGCAGAAATTAGAGCAGGAAAAGGAAAAGTTGACTGCACAGCTTGATAATGCGTTTAATCTTGTTGAGCAGGGCGTGTATACCTTGGAAGTTTTCCAGAGTAGGCGTGCAAAGCTGACACTTTCCATGGAAGATCTGGATATGCAGATAGAAAAACTTCAAGAAGAGATTCTTGCTCTTGAAACCAGCGAAACAACACAGCAAAGTCTCATTCCTCAAACGGAAGAGCTGCTTGCCAGCTATGACGCAATGACGAATGAAGAAAGAAATGCTTTATTGAAAGAAATACTTGAAGAAATCAAGTATTACAAGGGAGCTGATGGTCAGATTGAAATTGATCTGTACCCACGTCTCCCTCAACTTTAGCCTTTTGTAGGTATCCTCAACACACCCACGTTTTTGTGAATGATCCGTGTAAGGGATACGGTATCTTTATCGAAAATATGCTGGAACAGTGAGTATTACTAATGTAATTGTGTATACATTAATGAAGTCCTTTTTCGTTTTTTGATTCGTCATGTTCGAGGTGAGGAAGAAAGTCACATGTAAAATTGCATAGGTGCTTGCAATGCTGCGTTCCGTGGGTATGTCGGACCGCAATTTTAATAAAATGTTGCGGGTGGAATGCTGGTTTTACGGTCTGCGTACCATGCTGTTTGGCATTCCATTGAGTATAATTTTATCCTGGATGATCTATATAGGAATTGATGCCGAAGGCAGCGAGATCAAATATCAGGTTCCGCTCCCAAGCCTTGGTATCAGCCTGGGAAGCGTACTTCTGATCATATTTATTACGATGTTTTACGTCACAGGGAAATTGAAAAAAGAAAACATTATTGACGCCCTGCGGGACGATGAACTATAAGTATATATGTTATGGGTATATGAACTTAAGCAAGCGTAGGATTACTGCATTAGGACTGTAATTT
The DNA here is from genome assembly GCA_963659325.1 of Dysosmobacter segnis. GTDB lineage: Bacteria > Bacillota > Clostridia > Lachnospirales > Lachnospiraceae > Eubacterium_I. The sequence goes on along the minus strand of CAVKTR010000155.1, from coordinate 2,941 downwards.
TGCTTCCGGGGAAATCTCGGCATGTATGCATTCGATTTTTTCCCGGATCGGCATGGTTGGAGCAACCCAGCCAACGGCATTTCGGATAATCTGTATGATATACGGATTATGATAAGCCGGGGTAGTTTCGTGTCCCGGCTGGAAATAGAAGATCTTTCCATATCCTCTGGTCCAGGTACAGCCGGAGCGGAATACTTCGCCACCACGGAACCAGCCGGTAAAGATTACATCGTCCGGTTTCGGAATATCAAAATATTCTCCATACATTTCTTCGGCACCGACTTCGAAATTTGCAGGGATTCCCTTTGCAATCGGATGAGTCGGTGCTGTTGTATACATACGCTCATAATCATCGTGACGCCACTGCAGCGTACAGCTGGTGCCAAGTAGCAGGCGCAGCGGTTTGCTCAGGTGCGCGGAGTGCAGAACGATAAATCCCATGCCGCCAAGTACTCGCTGGTGCACTTTTTCGGCAAGTTCATCCGGAACAGCATCGTGTGCCACATGTCCCCACCAGATCAGAACATCAGTGGAATTCAGTAATTCATCTGTAAGACCGTAGTCCGGCATATCCAAAGTGACCAGAGTTACCTGATCATCCGAATTCTCTCTTAGAGCCGCTGCCAGTGTGCCGCACAATCCTAATGGATAGGTGGCTTTGATCTGATCCGATTCTTCCTTTAAATGAGCAGCAAATTCAGCCATTTTTTTCTCATCCAAATCTTTGGGTGTAAAGCGCGGATCCACAACGCCGCGTTCCTGTAAATTTTCGTACCAGATTGTAATATTCATAATAACTTCTCCCTTTCTCTCAGCCTGTACTAAGACTCCTCACTTTTGTAAGTGAAGAGCGGTGACAAATTTTTGTATGTAATCATCCGTTTATAAAAAACAAAATTTCACACATTGATTCTTCAAATTCATATACTATCATTTTATCTGATTTATATATTTTTTCAATATATTTTACATACTTATAGGAAAAATCATTTGTTCAGATAAGGCAAAGTTTGGTATACTTAACATAATAGAAACAAAGAAAAAGGTGTAACATATGGAAGAAAAAATATCTTTTTGCAAGGGCGGAGGCTGCACTGCGAAGCTTGGTGCCGGCATCTTAAGCCGTGTGCTGGAGCGGCTGCCAAAAGGACCGCAGGATCCAAATCTGCTGATCGGGTATGACAGCAAAGATGATGCAGCTGTTTATAAAGTAAGTGATGATATTGCAATCGTACAGACGCTGGACTTTTTCCCGCCGATGGTGGAAGATCCGTATACATTTGGAAAAATCGCGGCAACAAACGCATTGAGTGATGTGTATGCCATGGGCGGCGAAGTGAAAACCGCGTTAAATATTGTATGTTTTCCGGAAACTATGGATTTGAATATATTAGGTGAGATCATGCGTGGCGGTTCCGAGAAGGTGATCGAAGCCGGTGGAACGTTGGCCGGTGGACATTCCATCAATGATTCTGATGTAAAATACGGATTATCGGTGACAGGCGTTGTGCATCCGGATCGCATTTACCCGAATAATGGCGGCAAACCGGGCGATAAGCTGATTTTGACAAAGAAACTTGGCGTTGGCATTATCTGTACAGCAAACCGTGTGCAGGAAGCTTCTGCAGAAGCAATGGAAGCGGCAATTGCGTCCATGACAACGTTAAATAAATATGCGGCAATGATCTGCAGAAACTATGACATTCATGCCTGCACCGATGTGACTGGATTCAGTTTTCTGGGACATTTGCATGAAATGCTGGATGGAGCACTGAGCTGTCGTATTAATGGAAATCAGGTGCCGGTATTTCCAGAAGCGTTGGATTATGCAGATGAATTTTTGCTGACAGCAGCGGGACAGCGCAATCGAAATCATGTACAGGATTATGTAAAATTCGAGAATGTACCGTTTGCCATGGAAGAAGTATTGTATGATCCGCAGACGTCTGGTGGACTGTTGGTAGCTGTGGATGCATTACAGGCAGATGCACTGGAGCAGGAACTTCGTGAGGCCGGACTTCCGGCAGCAATCGTCGGTGAAATTATCAAAAAAGGTGACGTGGAAATCACTGTAACCATGTAAGAATATCAGGTTTAAGATGACTGATGCTTTTTAGCGGATAAGCAATTAGATGTTTGTATCAGCAGCGAACTGAAAACTATAAAATATATGTAATCTTATGATATGGAGGAAAAACAAATGATCAAAGTAGATGCAATGGGCGATACCTGCCCGATTCCGGTAGTAAAAACAAAAAATGCTATCAAAGAATTAAATGGCAGCGGGGAAGTAATGACACTGGTGGATAATGAGATCGCAGTGCAGAACCTGACAAAAATGGCAAACCAGAAAGGGTATGGTGTGAAATCTCAGAAACTGGGAGAAGGACAGTACGAAGTGATTATGACAATCTCAGCAGAATCAGTGGAAGCCGCAGAAGAAGAGCAGACTGTCTGCTATCCGGATGCAAGAAAGAAAAATACCGTTGTGGTATTATCTTCCTCCACAATGGGAAATGGGGATGATGAACTTGGCGCAATCCTGATGAAGGGATTTATCTATGCACTGAGTCAACAGGAAGAACTTCCGACCACGATTTTAATGTACAACGGCGGGGCAAAAATTTCCTGTGAGGAATCACCGTCACTGGAAGATCTGAAGTCATTAGAAGCACAGGGAGTGGAAATTTTAACTTGCGGAACTTGTCTGAATCATTATGGATTAACGGACAAACTTAAAGTCGGCGAAGTTACCAACATGTATGTCATTGCCGAGAAAATGACACAGGCTGATTTAATCGTGAAACCGTAAATCTTGTGCTAGTACTTTCATAACGTAAATGAAAAATCAGAGAAAGTTTCCTCAACGAACGATTAAGCGAACGACTGAGTTTTGCGAGTTTGGCGCGAGTGGAAAACGACCAGCTTTTATCGGAGTTGA
>CAVKTR010000154.1:0-4330 GCA_963659325.1 Dysosmobacter segnis | reverse complement strand
AATGTATTGGAGGAACGTGTGAATATGGAAACAAAAAAATTATCAAAAAGTTTAACAGATAACCGTTTTGGTGGCTGGGGCTGGAGTATGATCTTTTACACGATGATTCTGTACTTCTTTTACGCAGCAATCACAACAGATGGTATGAATCTCATTCCGTCTGCGTTTGCCGAGGCTCATGGATGGGATGCAAATACACTATTGTCTGTGGCTACACCGGCAGGACTTGTAGGACTGGTTGGAGGATTTATTTTTGGCCGTCTGGTTATTAAGACAAAACCGAAAAATATGTCCGCGGTGACATTGATCATTACTGGTATTTTGTATGCACTTCTTGGAATGGTTCCATCTGTTGCTTTATATACCATTGACCTGATGCTGATCTGTTTCTTTGCATCCGGATTTGGTACTGCAGCATGCCCGGCCTTCATAGCAAACTGGTTTCCACGAAAAAAAGGAATTGCGCTTGGATGGGCAACTATGGGTGCGCCAATCAGTTCCAGTGCTTTTGTAGCCGGATTTGCTGTATTGCTTGCTACAAAAGGAATACGTACAGCTTTTGTTATCTTTGGAGCATTGGCAGTTATCGTAGGAGTTATCACGTTTTTCTGGGCTAAAAATGAACCGGCAGATGTAAATTGTCTTCCAGATAATATGGAATTGGATGAGACTGTTTCTACACAGGAAGTGGTACTGGATAACGAGAAGTATTCTATTAAAAATATTTTAAAAAATAAAAATACATGGTTGATTGTATTTGGTTATGGATTTTTATGGATGGTATTGGTTGGAATCATTTCACAGTTTGTACCGCGTATGATGTCGGTAGGATATACAAATGCAGAAGCACTGACATTTATGTCAATTACTTCTATTATCGCAATTCCAGGAAGTTATCTCTGGGGATGGCTGGATTCTAAATTTGGAACAAAGAGCATTTCCATTATATTTGCATTTTCATATGTTATTGCGTTAGTTTTACTTATTACATCATTCAATATTGTGTGTGTATGGCTGGGATGCATTTTCGCAGGTCTTGGTATAGGCGGATTGTTGAATCTTCTGGCATCCATGATTATTTCCGTGTTTGGAAGAACTGGATTTATGTCGGCGAACAGTATCATCTATCCGCTGGCTAATGTAGTACGTACTCTGGCATTTGTTCTTATGGCAATGCTGTTAAATATATCCGGTGGAAGTTTTACATTGCCATATATTGTTTTTATTGTGATTGATATTATCGGTGCAGGATTGATTATGCTGATTCCATATAAAAAGTGCAAATAAAAATAGCAGTCAGTATATAAAAAGCAATATTCTTACTCATAAAAATACATAAAGCCTAAAAAAGAGGAATAATATCAAAAAACAAATGATATTGTTCCTCTTTTTATTGACATTATTCCAGAAAATGAGCATACTATAAAATATAAGCAGAAAAAATAATGTTCAAATTGAATGGATTTAGCCAGTATAAAGAGAAATTGATAATCCGGGAGGTGACAGATTATGTCAGAAATGATTTCCATAAAAGAGGCAGCAGAGCGTTGGAATTTGACTGTGCGAAGAGTATCCACACTTTGTAAGGAAGGAAAAGTTGAAGGTGCTATTAAACAGAAAAATCGTTGGATGATTCCGAATGATGCAAAAAAGCCTGTAGACGGTCGAATAAAAACAGGTAATTATTGCAAGGCAACCTATCCGGCACAGGAGCAGTTACCATTGCCAATCGGTGTATCAGATTACCGTTTGGCTTCCACGGAATACTATTACATTGATAAAACTATGATGATCAAAGATTTTATCGATGAGCGCCCGCTGGTTACGCTATTTACGCGTCCCCGCCGTTTTGGAAAAACGTTGAACATGGACATGCTTCGTACTTTTTTTGAAAAAACTGATGAGGATACATCTATTTATTTTGAAAATAAAAAAATCTGGTCATGTGGACAGAGATACCGGGATTATCAGGGAAAATATCCGGTGATTTTTCTGACATTTAAGGATGTCAAATTTGATACCTGGGAGAAAACTTTTGAGGCTGTGCGGGATATTCTTGCAAAAGAGACACAGCGCCATGAAGAACTTCTTGCCAGTGAAAAATGTGATAAATATGACCGACAGAAATATGAAGATCTTGCATCTGGAAATGTAAATGAAGTGCGGCTTTCGGCAGCGTTGCAGGATCTTTCTGATATGCTGCACCGTCATTATGGAGTTGCACCGATCATTATTATCGATGAGTATGATACACCGATTCAGCAGGGATACATGAAAGGTTATTATGAGCATATTATCCGTTTTATGAGAAACCTGTTTTCTGGTGGATTTAAGGATAATAAGCATCTTTCCTTTGGTTTCCTGACTGGAATTTTACGTGTAGCGAAAGAGAGTATTTTCAGCGGAATGAACAATTTGTCGATTAATTCTGTTCTGGATAATAAATACAGTTGCTATTTTGGCTTTACATCAGATGAAGTAAAAGAGATGGCATCTTACTACGGAGTGACAAATAAGTATGAGGAAATTTGTCAATGGTACGATGGCTACCGTTTTGGAAAAACGGAGATTTTTAACCCCTGGTCCGTTGTGAATTATTTTAGTAACGATTGCGAACCGCGTGCATTCTGGGTATCTACAGGAAGTAATGATGTGATCGGAGAAGTGATTGCGGAAGCGGATGAAGAGATTTATGAGCGTTTGACTTCTCTTGTAAATGGAAAAACTTTTGTAACGTACATTGATACAGGTGTAATCTATCCGCAGATTAAGAGTAATCCATCTACGATTTACAGTTTTTTACTGGTGACAGGTTATTTGAAAGTGCTGAAATCGACGATGTCTTTCAATGGAGATTTTATGTGTGAGGTGGCTTTGCCGAATCGTGAAATTTCTCTTGTTTATCAGAAGGAAATTTTGGAGAAGCTGCATCACATGATACCGCAGTCAACTGCTATTTCTATACAGGAAGCAATTTTTTCGGGAGATAATGAAAAAATTAAATCACAGATTCAGAAATTGTTGCTACAGTCGGTAAGTTCTTTTGATACCGCAGGAGAAAATTTTTATCATGGTTTTATGTTGGGACTTTGTGCATTGATGGGAGATGCTTTCGTGACATCAAATCGTGAGTCTGGAGAAGGACGGTATGATATTCAGTTGAAGCCAGTCAAAAAGAATCTGCCAGGAGTTTTGATCGAATTAAAAGCAACAAAAAATTGTACGGAGGACAGCTTGAAAAAGTTATCAGAGACAGCACTGCAGCAGATCAATGAGAAAAAATATGATACGGAGTTGAAGAACGCTGGGGTGACAGATATTTATAAATATGGTGTTGCTTTTTGTGGTAAAAGAGTAGAAGTGACAGTAGGATAGATACTATCATTTGGTTATGTTACATTTTTTACTATTGATAATTTGGTGATGATTATCAGACGTAAAGGGAAAATAATTGATAAGGTGGGGAGTAATTTGCATTTTTATATTACAGGAGATACACATAAAAAATTTGACCGGGTAGAATCCTTCTGCCTGGAGCATCACACCACGACAGATGATGTCATGATCATTCTCGGAGATTCCGGTATCAATTATTGGCTGAGTCCGAAAGATGAAAAACTAAAAGAACGCGTGGCCAGAATCCCGGTTACATTTTTTTGTATACACGGCAATCATGAAGGCCGGCCATGGGAATCTCCGGCGGATTACAAACTGGTGTCATGGCATGGCGGACTTGTATACAAAGAAGAAAAATATCCGAATATTTTATTTGCAAAAGACGGTGAAATTTTTGATTTTAACGGAAAATCTGTGATGCCGATCGGCGGAGCAGGTACGGTAAACAAGGATTATCGTATCAGTCATGGGCTTCAATGGTTTGCATCGGAACAACCGGACGATACGATTAAGCAGTTTGTGGAGCAACAGTTGGAAAAATCCGGTTGGAAGATGGATATCATTTTATCACATACTGTTCCAATCAAAGCGGAGCCAACCTGGGCTTTCAAACCGCGAAAGGAACCGATTACTGTGGATAAAGGGACAGAAGAGTGGCTTCAGACAATTTATGACCGACTGGATTTCTCGGAATGGTATGCAGGACATTATCATGTGGAGACAGAATCTATGGGAATTCAGATTATGTTTGAAAATTTTGGCGAGATATGCAAAAAGATAGATATTAATTGAATAAAAAAGAGCAGCACTGAATACACATGTAAGATGTGAATTATTTCAGTGCTGTTTTTGCATGTCTATAAGTTTATGCATATTTAAAAATAAGAAAAGTCACACGGAAAATCGTTTTACCAGTGTCGTGGATATCTCAATT
>CAVKTR010000153.1:0-4335 GCA_963659325.1 Dysosmobacter segnis | reverse complement strand
CAGACATAATACATGCACAGTAAGAGGAGGACATTCCCATGAGAGAAAGAGACAGCGATGGATCTAATTCAACAGAAAAAAAAGATCTGAACGAAAATGCAAAAGAGGAAAATCTGAAAAGAAAAAATCAGATCAATCCGATTCACACAGAAAAGAAAGATCTCAAAAATACGGGCATTCAAAATGGAAACCATACAAATCAAGGTGACGCAAAAAAGCAATACGAACATAAGGAATTCGTAGATAGTAAAGGTGTACATCACGGACCGATTGTGGAAGTTCATGGTTATAAAGGAGAAACCCATGGCGGTGCCTTAAGCAGCCGTGAAGCAATTGAATATACTGATAACGATGGAAGAGTACACAGAGGGTTCTTTACACCGGAAAAGAGGGAAACGAGTTTTGAGACTGACTGGGAAATAGTGGCAAAAAAAGCTTACGTTGGACATCCGGAATTCGTTTCGATTATTCAGAGAATTACGGAAGACCATGAAGAAATTGAATATCTGAGGAATGCAGGAAAACTGGATTATAAGAATGGTAATTATGATGGTACAGAGGAATGGTTTCAGCATCATTATACTCTTTTGGGGAGAAACAAGGAGTTTGTGCGTATCATCCATCAACTTGCAGCGGAAGCATGGCGTCTGAAAAATCTGCATGGGATGAATAGACAATACGGAATAGAAGTAGGAGATATTATTGCAAAGAGAGCCAGTGCTATGACGGATGTGGCACTGGAACTCGGCTATCCGGAATTGTTGGCAAATAGTTATCGTCTTATTCTGTCGCGTGATGGAAGATATACAAAAGGTGTGTTTATAGAAGCGGCAGAACTGGATGGGGTAGACAGAAGCAACTTGTCGGGTGATAATCCGATCTTTGATGCAGCGCCAGAAGAGTTTGATAATCCGCAAATGTTGAAGTCTCTCGCAAATCTCCAGATCCTTGATTACCTTTGCGGGAATGTTGACCGGCATTCCGGGAATTTTTTCGTCCGTCAGGACAGATCCGATCCGAAACATCCACACCTTATCGGTGTGCAGGGAATTGATAATGATTTATCTTTTTGTGTAACAGACGGAGGAGAGCAGGAACTTGCGAAAGAAGAGGATCTGTTAGTTATTTCTTCAGAGATGGCAAATGCTATTTTGCAGCTGCAAAATGAAAAACTCGAAGAAATCATGCGAAAAAACGGGATTACAAATCAGAAGCAGATTGCTTCGGCGCTCAGCCGTCTTGGAAAGCTGAAGGTGAGGATCAACGCACGGCACAAGATTATTGAGGATCGCAGGAAAAAGTTTAAAGCAAACAACGTGGTAAGACCCGATCAGACAGAAAATAATAATAAGGCAGACAGAATAGATCCACCAGATAAAGCAGATGAGGCAAAGAAAACAGATCAGACAGAAGAAGACTTCCTGTATGAACCGCGTCTGAAAACGAACCAACTTACGTTGAAAGGCGAGCCGATACAGAATCTACAGGGAGAATACGTGCAAAGTGTAGTAAAGGAAGTTCGGCTGGATGAAGATCCGAAGAGTATTCTGATCATAGAAGATGACAAGTACTGGGAAAAACTGAATCTTGCCACACTTGTGCCAAGCCAGTACGCACTGGACGAAAAGTTACAACTGTGGGAGAAGGAGAAAGAACCGAGACAGAATATCTTTGGCAAGGCGCAGAGGGTTCGTGACAAAATAAGACTTGCAAGGAAACTTGCACAAGAAGAAAAGGAGAGAGAAAGAGAGAATCCGGACAAACAAAAATCCAAGGGAATCCGTTATACGAAGCATACGATGATCCCCGAACTTGATCAGATCCGTAACATGATTATAAAAGAATACAGACATTATTGCGATATCCGGGAGAAATTCCGTAATGCAGATGGAGAAAATCCGGAGCGTAGTGACCATTTTAAACGGATGAAAGAGGCTTACGAGAATATTATAAAAAAATATGAAGAAGTTATACCTGATCTGAAGGAAATAGGAGCAACGCCTGGGTATGTAATTGGCCGGCTGAACAAATTCTATGAGGAACTGGGTAAAGCGAGCAAAACAGCAGAACATTACACGACAAGATATCTGGAGTATGGGGAAGGAAAATACTTCAAAAAGGCTCCTTTTAGAACCCGTATTGGAATTGCCGGAGAACTGAAAACAGCAATAACAGATACGGCAAGCCGGGAACTTTTCGAAAATCAGCTTAAGTTTCAGCAAAAAAAGCAGGATGAGCTGGCGAAAAAGCCAGAAACCGAGATCTCAGACTACATGAAAGAGCAGATGTTTGGATTGATGAGTGGTACGTTGTACCAGAACTACATGGCAATTCCTGCCGATGATCCAATGAGCCAGAAAGCACTCGAAGCACTCAGGGCACAGAAACGCCTCTGGGAGTACAGCAGAACGCAGTGGAAAACGCAAAACAACCCGGCGCAGGAGGCTCAGGACAAACAGGAAAATAAGGCGCCGCAGGTTCAGGACAAGCAGGAAAATAAAGCGCAGCAGGTTCAGGACAAACAAGCAAATAAGGCGCAGCAGGCATTCAAGGATGTGAATATTATTCTGGAATATGCACCGGATCTTAAAGGTGTCATGGCAGAACAGATTGCCAGAGGAAAAGACCAGAAAGCAGAAGGACTTACACCAGTCCAGGCATTAAAGGCTTTGCATGTGCTTTATCAGCGAGAATATGATAATGCAAAAAAAAGAAGTCAGAAGGAATTCGAAAATGCAACGGAAGGCATTCCAAAGGTAGAGAAAAAAGAAGAAGTGAAGGCAGACCGGGGACACGATAACGCATCGGAAAAGAAGCAGCATCAAAGCGGAATGATACATTGACAGTAAAATATCCCAAAAGCCCCGCAGGATCGAATCTGATCCTGCGGGGCTTTTGGGCGTGAGGAGAAAATCAGCATAATTTCCTCTCTGATAAAAGTATATGCTCTCGTTTACCTTTTATAATCTGTCAGAATGTCAGCTCATCGACAGTCGGGATCAGCGCGCAGAGCCGTTCCTGGTAATAAGCGATCAGCTGTTCGCGGCTCGGATGGTTCCGGCGGACGGTACGTCGCAACAGACGCATATAGCCGATGATCTTTGCTTTTGTCTCCACTTCATCCAGTCTGGATTCGTCTTCGGTGCCGAGGTACATGGCAAGTGCCCGCCGCCAGAAGATGCCGGCAACATCAAAGGAAAAACCGAGGAACTTGTCGATCTCGCTGTGGTCGAGTTCGCCGAAGCCTACAAAAGCGTTGAACATGGAACCAAGTTCAAAGATCGGATGTCCCATGCAAAGCGTATCCATGTCGATGAGGATCGCTTCGCCCTCGCGGATCATTACGTTATTCGGGTGGTAATCACCGTGCATCATAGTATACTGCTTCGGGACAGCCTCCACCATCCGCCAGAGTTTTTCGCCGAGGTTCTCAGGAAGATAATCCCTGTCAAATGCTGCCCAGCCAAGGACAACTTCCCTGATGTCAGGTACATCACCGGGTTTTACTTCTGTACCGTGGATCTGTCTGAGCATATCTACGTAATATTTGAGCGGAAGATCCAGATCGCTGGGATCTTTCTGGATCACCTGGGAGAGAGAGGACGCTTCGAGCAGTTCCATGACAGTACCATAATTATCACCGACACGGACAACATCATACGGGATCGCAGTATTGATGCCAAGCACCAGGGCCCTGCGGGCGAGCTCACGTTCCCTCTGGATCTCCGGAAGCGCGTCAGAGTTAAAATATACTTTGATGATCGTCTCAGCATCATAGCGGTAGACAGCACCATTTGCACCGTTTCCGATCATCTGACAGCCGTCGACGGAAAGCTGGCGGTATGCTTTTTTGACATCCAGCATTTCAGTGAAACCGGTCATGTCAAAAATCTCATAGATCTCAGGTGAAACATTAAAGACTGTCAGATGCGGCTGTTCCTTGCGCAGACGCAGCAGGATACGAAGACCGGCACTGGAAATATATCTCAGGTTCTGTGCGTCAATAATGGTAGTCAGTCCGGGCTGGCTGTTTCGTATCGCGGTGATCTCTTTCTCCGTTTCGGGAGCGTTGGAAGCATCCACCTGTCCGTTCAGGCAGATGATAAGTTTATCCTCGTCTGTGTGATATGTAATGGTATTATTCATGATATTCTCTCTCCTGTTGTTAAAAAACATTGACCTGTGCAGCTGGTAAAGGAAAAGGAAGTTCCCTTTTCGGGGAATGCGCGGGGCATTCTACCAACGATATGTGAACAGTATAGCATATGGGTGAGACAAAAGTGAGACAAATTTCAGGTTTTTTATGAAATTTGTCTCACTTTTGTCTCACTATAT
>CAVKTR010000152.1:0-4352 GCA_963659325.1 Dysosmobacter segnis | reverse complement strand
GTTTCGTTCAGATATTTTGCTATCTGTCCTTTTGTTTTCCCATCTGCCGCCATTGTGAATATCAGTTTCACTGTTTCAGCCGCTTCTGGGTCTATAACCAGATGATGCTTATCTTCTGGGGCTTTCATATATCCATATTTTGGAAAAGCCGGCATATATTCGCCGTTCTTTGCATGTGTCGTCATAGCTGAGCGGACTTTTCTGGAAAGATCGCTGCTGTACATTGCGTTCAACATATTCTTTAATGCAACGCTCATTCCACCTGTGAAACCAGAAGAATTGATACTGTCAAATCCATCGTTAATTGAAATAATACGGATACCAAGAATTGGCAGGATTTTTTCCAGATAATTTCCTACTTCCAGATAATCCCTTCCAAATCTTGAAAAATCCTTTATAACAATACTTCTTATACGACCTGCTCTTGCATCCTCCATCATCCGCTGAAATCCTGGACGGTTAAAATTTGTACCACTATACCCATCATCTACATATTCAGCAACTCGACAGTCTGCAAATTCATCCTGCTTTTTTATAAACTCATTTATCAGCATTCTCTGTGCACTGACACTGTTGCTTTCCGCTTTTATACTACCATCTACATCATTATCCTCCGACGAAAGTCTGATATAAACGGCGATATATTCTGTTACCGGCATAATTCAGCCTCCCGTTCTTTTGCATATTTTCTTAATTCTTCCAACATGTCATCATACACCAGATGTACCGTAATAGAACCTCCTTCATGGATTTCTATTTTTTCTACAAACGCATTGACCATTTCTTTTGTCAATGTTCTCGTGTTCCGGTATTTATTGATCAGTGTTTCCCACTCTTCCTCTGTGTGGAAATTCTTCTCATATCCTACCTGATGTTTTAATAAAATCTCCATGTTATTCTGGATTTCTTTTTCTGTTTCCGCATCCTGTCTGGAGAATGTTTCATACTGCTCAGCATCAACAATACGGCAAACATAATCTTCAAACAGTCTTTCTCTGTGTGCTGCCACTTTTTCCAGTTCTTTCCGGCATTTTTTGATTTCCCTGTTAAACACATCATATTTCTTTATGCTTTCCTGCCTTTGATTTAACCGTCGAATCAAATCCACATTTTCAACATATACATTGATATGTGCACGTATCACACGCAGTACATAATCATTCACCTCTAAATCTGTGATAGAATGTGGCGTGCATTTTCCATGAAGTTTATTATTTCCGCAATAGAATCTACGACTATTCCCTTTGGTTTTTCCATATAAATACATGGTTTTTCCGCAGTCCGCACATACGATTTTTTGCTTGAAGAAATTGAAATCCCGTACATGATTACCATTCTTTTTTCGTGCTGCGTTTATCCTATTTGCTATTTTTTCAATTTTTTCCTGTACCTCTTCAAAATCTTTTCTGCTTACAAGTGCCTCATGGGTGTCTTTAATAATAATCCATTCTTCTTTCTGATTCATCTTCTGCCTCTGCGCCGCCCAGGAATCATTGGTAAACTGATTATGCACACTGTCACCGACATAGTACTGGTTTTCAAGAATTTTATGGACTGTTCCTCCACTCCATGTCCATGCAGCTGACTTTTCATTTGCTTTTCCTGCTTTATCCATCTTATAGGCTTTTGGGCAGAGATATCCTTCTGCATTTAATTTACGGGCAATCTCTGCATAAGTCATTCCATCAATAAAATACTGGAATATCTTCTTCACTACTGGCGCTGCCACCGGATCCGGAATCAACTGATGTGGATTGTCTTTATCTTTCTCATATCCATAAGCCATCTGTCCGGAAGGGAATTCACCATTTGCCCAGCTTGTCCGGTAAGAACTTCTGATCTTCTTTGCCAGATCTCTGGAATAAAACTCATTGTACACATTAGACATACTGACCAGCAGGCTTACATCATCTCTGGAAGAATCATAATGATCATTTACTGAGATAAAGCGAACATTAAAAAATGGAAAAACTCTTTCAATATAACTTCCTGCCTCTACATAATTTCTTCCAAGTCTGGAAAGGTCTTTGACAATTACACAGTCAATGGTGCCTTCTTTGATATCCTGCATCATCTCATTAAAACCATCCCTCTCAAAGTTAGTTCCAGTTTTAGATATATCAAAATATTCTTTTACAACCACAATGTCTTTCTGCTCTTTTGCAAAATTATGAAGCAGAACCATCTGTGTCTCTATGGTATTTCTTTCTCTGTTCTTTTCACTCTCATAAGAAAGTCGTGCATAAAGGGCTGCATGTGAGACTTTTTCACACTGATTTTCTGCTTCTGTTCCCAGATTTTCCCGGTTCCCAACATTTACATAATCTACTTTTCTTGATTTTCTAGCCATTTATACAACCTCCTTCTTTTGAATATCTATTCTTCCATCCATGCCTGTGCTGACATCACATCCTACCGATTGTATCTGTCTTAACAGGGATTGATAACAGTCATCAAAATTAAATCTGACTTCAATATGTTTTTTGTCATATACTAGTATCTGGTCAATCAGTTCAACAGCAACAGTTCTTGTAAGTTTCCGTATATTCTGGTGTTCAGCAAAATAATCCAGCCAATGATACTTATCACTTTTTGATTCCAGGATTTCACTGATCTGCTGCTCAATGTTTCGGACTGCTTCCTCTGCTTTTTTCCGTTTTTCCGTATATCCATCATGAAGCTCTTTGTAATCTTCTTTTGAAATGATTCCTTCCCGAAAGTCTTCGTACAGGTAATCCCGTAATTCTCTGCAACGCTCAGCTTCCTTCTCTTTGGCTTCTTTTCTGATTTCCAATTCTTTGATATCTAATTCCTGAAACGGAACTACATGGATAAAATCCATGATTTTTTTCATATCAAGGATATTTTCAATATGGATCTTCACAAGTTCTAATACTGTTTCCTCTAATTTTCCCATAGGAATTCTGTGTGCCGCACACGCTTTCGTAGCCGCATGCCTGGAACAGATATAGTACGCATACACTTTTCCACCTGCCGGAACATCCCGTTTGATCATCATTGCCCCACAGTCTCCACAAACCACAAGCCCGGAAAGTGGATATACCTTTTCTTCATTTGGTGAAGTCCTTGTATCTATCCCTAACAACCGCTGTACCAAAGCAAATTCCCGTTCCGAAACAATCGCCTCATGATTTTTTTCAATTCGTACCCAGTCTGTCTCTGGCTTTTTCATCATTTTTTTAACTTTATGGTTTGGTGTAGTCCGTTTTCCCTGCACTAAAGTTCCTGTATATACCTCATTTTCAAGGATTCGCTTTACCGACATGGCACTCCATTCTGCCTGTTCATGTGTTTTAAAATTATCCTGAATCCGGATTCCGAGACTGTGTTTATATTCCATAGGCGATAGCACCCCCTGTTTATTCAAGGCATTCGCAATCGCCGTCTGGCTCATTCCTGATAATTTCATTCGGAAAATTTCTTTGACAATTCCTGCTGCATAAGCATCTATCACCAGTCTGTTTTTATTCTCCGGATCTTTCTTGTATCCATACGGCGTAAATGCTCCAATATATTCCCCGTTTTTTCTTTTTACCTCCAGGTGGCTTCTTATTTTAATGGAAATATCACGGCAATACGCATCGTTGATGAGATTCTTGAAGGGAATCACGATTTCATCTGCCTGGCTTTTTCCTTCCAGACTGTCATAATGATCATTGACCGCAATAAACCGCACACCAAGAGCCGGAAATAATCTTTCGATATATTTTCCGGCATCAATATACTCACGTCCAAAGCGGGAAAGGTCTTTTACAACAACACAGTCCACAATTCCCTTTTTGATATCTTCCAACATCATCTGAAATGCCGGACGTTCAAAATTAGAACCACTGTAACCGTCATCCACCCGTTCTGAAACAACTACAATATCCTTTTTGTCTTTTAGGAAATTTTTTATCAGATCTTTCTGATTTGAAATACTGTTGCTCTCGTGCTTTCCAGTAGCAACAATATCGCCATCTTCTTTCGATAAACGAACATAAATGGCTGCATGATAGATTTTCTTTGAATTACTGATTTGATTCATCTTCATCCTCCTTAGTTTTACCTTTTCATCAACATTGGTAAAACCCAGAGGGTGAGTCGATTTTGTCCTGATATGAATGAGGAGTCCTGAATTCCTCGCATCCATATTAACATAACTCTTCAGATTTTACCATCACTTTTTACACGGAAAGTAAAAGTTCTTCAAAGGCATCTTCAAAAGACACCCCATTGTTTGCAAAACGGATTTTTACTTTTACATTTCCAATACAGACAAGATAGGGATTTCCCACCTGTCTGAGATATTGGGCTATTCTTTTTTCTTTTGTCTGATTCCGGTCAATCCT
>CAVKTR010000151.1:0-4359 GCA_963659325.1 Dysosmobacter segnis | reverse complement strand
CTGGATATGAAATGGATCCTTGTTGTACTTCTTTAATAATTCAAATGCTTTGTCCTTTGAAATGTAGTTCATTTTAATTCTACTCCTTTTTTCAACATCATCTATTCTATACCGGAATGCCCGTATAATCGGTCAAAAACTTACATACCTCTTCTCTTTTAATTTCTATCCCGAATCCTGTCTATTTAGAATCTTTGATATATCCATTTTTGACGTTCCTCCAAAATTCTGATTCCAGTAAATGCAAGATCAGCGCAAGTGATCCTGCTTAATGGTTTCTGTTTATAATCCTGATAAAGTTCTCATTACCAGGTCTACATCTTTGTTTTCAAGTTCCTGGATGATATGCAGATACGTTTTCTGCGTTGTCGTCATACTGGCATGTCCCAGACGTCTTGCCACACTGGCGATTGATACTCCTGCAAACAAAAGGAGTGATGCGTGGGTATGTCTGAGACCGTGAATGGAAATTTCCGAAATCCCACATGCCTTACAATGTCTTGCGAGTACATCATTCACTGTAGAATTATAAATCTTTGTCTCACCTACAAATATCGGTTTATCCTCCGGCAGTTTTTTCGTTAACTCTGAAAATTTCACAACAATCTGCCAGTCTATCTGGATTTTCCTCACAGAAGAATTATTCTTTGTCGGAAGAAAACCACCATCCCCTTTATAATCCCAGGTTTTGCTGATTGACAATGTCTGCCTGGCAAAATCGAAATCCGCCGGTGTGATAGCAAGTGCTTCAGAAAATCTCATACCGGTCTTTGCGACCAGCAGAATAAACCAGTCCCAGTTTACCTCTTCCCTGATATCCAAATGGGCGATCAAAGTATGTAATTCAAACTGATTCAGGTATTTGATCTTTTTGGCTCTTGGAGATTTCCCCTTGATAATCGCCTTTCTGGTAGGATCTCTTTCTATCATTCCTTCATCTACAGCATCCAGGATTGCTCCTTTTAACTGATGATGGAAATCAAGTGTTGTCTGCCGCTCATGATCTTTTGCATAATCATTCAGCAATTTCTGATAGGCGGTTCTGTTAAGTTCACATACCTTTAATTCCGGGGCAAGTTTTTCTATCCATTTCTGCGTCATCAGATACTTTGCCATGGTTGCTTCTCTGATCGCACCTCTTTTATACACATCTATCCACTGTCTGTAATACTCGTAAAATAGTTGCTTTTTGTCTGTTTCCTGTTGCATAAGCTGCCTTCCTTTCCTGGATCACTTACGCTGATACAGACAATTAACAGAGTAGTTTCGCTGTTATGCAACACGGATCAGTGGTTTTATCTCTTCATCTAACGTTTTCTTTAATTCTTCCATACACGCCTTATAATATTGGAATTTTTTCAATGCATTTTCCTGTACGGCTTTGTAGCTCTGATAGTCCAACGTTGCTTTGATCACACCCTCGTTTGGTATTTCTCCATTTCTGTAATGAAGAGCCGCATACATAACATCTTCCTTCGATGCATACCAGATTTCACAAAAATCAGAGATTACTTTTTCAATGCAGTCATGCTTCATGTTTTCTACGATGTTCAGGATGGACTGTCCTTTATATTTGTTTTCATCTGCCTCGATCTCACTGACCAGATTTGTCATAAGCTCTGCGATCTTTGGATTATCCTTCCGCATTTCTTCAATATACTGCCTTACCTCATCAAGCTGTTTCTGACGTTCTTCCGGTGATACCGCCTCTGCATCTTCATCCGGCGTTACAATGTTCTGGATCAGGTTGATGATATACTCATAATCAATCTTTGTAGTACTGTATGCCATCAATTCATAATCCAAGTCCGGGATCTCATCCTCCGGTGGTTCCTTTCCCGGATCGTCCCCACCACCTTCTGCCATTTTTATCTCCTCAACTGCATTTTTATAAACGCCTGCATATTTATCATATTCCTCTTCCGTTATTCCGTACTCCTCCAGCATACTGTCTTCATACTGGGTAAAGGACTTAAGCTGTGCAAATAAGCGGTCAAAGGTCTGAAACATCTTGACAAATACCTTTTTCTCCTTGATTGACATCGGAGTTACTTCTTCCGGTGTCTGTGCGGATACTTTCAATGCTGCCAGAGATTTACGGAATGCCGGTTCAATCTCTTCCCATTCTGCCAAGAGTGCCACTTCCGTGCTTCCGGCAGAATACAGTTTCACCGCATTATCGACACTTTCCTTGAATAACTTCGGTGCCTGGAAGGTTACAATCTGTCCGTAGGTTTTATTCTTATCGAAAATACGGTTTGTCCTTGAAAATGCCTGGATCAGGTCATGCGGTCCCATCGGCTGTCTGTCAATAAAGATCGTGGACATACAGGGGGCATCGAATCCCGTTAACAGGCGGTCTACCACAATGACCAAGTCCAGCTGTTCGCTTCTGCTCTTAAACTTTGCATCCTTCCGTGCCAGACGTTTATTCAAGTTGCCGTTATATCCCTGAATCTGGGAAATCTCATATTTCGTGCCAAACATCTGATTGTAGTCGTCCAGTGACCTCTGCATCTTTTCCTGATTCACATGGGAACCTTCTTCATTTTCCGTGACAGAATAGGTGATGGCAAATTTCGGAAAATCCGGAAGAACCTGTTTGATCTTCTCATCGATCTCCAATGAAGTTTCGCCATTTTTTACCTTTGTCAGAAGGTCATAATATTTCTGTGCAATCTGAATGGAGCTCGTCGTCAGCAGGCCTTCATAGGTCTGTCCTTTTCCGTTCTGGAATCCCAGCTTATGGTACGATTTATTCAGGATGATGTCCAATACCCGGAGCATATGTGTCTCGTTATCATATGCACCAGCATCCGTCTCATCCGAGATATTTTTCGGTCCATTGTGCTCCACCTGGAACCCAAGTACGGCATTATCATGGATTGCATTCTGGATGGTATACCGGTGGAGACGTTTTCCATACAGTTCTTCTGTGGTACGTGGAAGGTCTCCCATCTGTGGATATGGATTCTCCGCAAATCTCGGAGTTCCTGTAAATCCATACCACAGCGATCTTCCGAAAAAGCGTTCCAGTTCACGTTTCGTCTTCGGTGTAACCGCCCTGTGACACTCATCTACTACAAAAGCAATCTTCAGATTTTTGATCTTGCTATATTCGGATGTGCCCTCCTGCAGTCTTTTACTGATCAGGATCTGCATTTTCTGGATAGTCGTAACGATTACCTGACGGTCATCAGATTTCAACTTCTTCTTCAGGTCATTTACATTGTCCGTCTCATCTACATCTACCAGGTCATTATTCGCATATGCCTGGAATGCCATGGTCGTCTGGGTATCCAGATCTTTACGGTCTATCAGGAAAATTGCCTTGTCGATCGCCGGGATATCCATGAGCAGGTTTCTGGTGGCCTTGTAGGAAGTAAGCGTCTTTCCGGAACCTGTCGTATGCCATACATAGCCGGATTTTCCTGTTTTAGAAGCCTCACGTATGGATTCAATGGCATGAATCTGATATGGTCGGAGCAGGATCAACCGCTTTGCATCTTCATCCAGAACCGTATACCGTGCAATCATCTCATGTGCTTCCGGAATACGGAGAACATTCTTTGCAAAGTCAATATAATCAGATACCGGATTATTTTCCGTATCTACCCAGCCACTCATAAATTTAGGATTCAACTCAGTATCACTTGCTGCCGCAAAATATTTAGTGTCTACTCCATTACTGATCACAAACATCTGGACAGCCGAAAAAATACCAGTAAATTTTCCTTCACTGATATATTTTTTTATCTGATAAAAAGCATCCATGTAAGAGTGCTGTCTGTTCTTCAGCTCAATATGTATCATCGGAAGACCATTGATCATCAGTGTGACATCAAATCTTCTGTCCCTTGCGACCGTCGTAATATCCTCATCCTTTAAGGCACTATACTGGTTGATCACCTCATAAACACTGCTTCCGCCTGCAATATGTTCATGGTTCATCACAACCAGATGCAATTTTTCAGTGTCACGCTGCACATGCACCATAGCTTTTCCATTTTCACCAACCAGCCACTCGCCAGCCTTATAGAAAGAAGAAAACTGCAGCTGGTTCTTGACCTGTTCAAACTCAGCATCCGATAATGGTTCCCCATCCAGACGTGCCTTATTATTTTGCTCAAGAATATACCTGAAATTCTTCCACAGATCCTCCTCTGTCTTCAAATCTTCACGATATGTCCATTGGGACTCTCCATAAACCAGCTGTTCTATTAATTTTTCTTCTACTACTTTCTCTAATTCTGGCATTATTTTTGTCTCCTTTATCATGATTATTGTTTCCAGGCTATATATTAGGGTGTTTTTTATAAAAATCCGCTCCCGATGGTGAAGAGTGATGAGGTGGTCGAG
>CAVKTR010000150.1:0-4377 GCA_963659325.1 Dysosmobacter segnis | reverse complement strand
AAGAATGATGTATAGTATTTGCGAGAGGCACCTTCTTTCGTGAATGTTATAAATGTTTGTGTGGATACTTTCATTATACAACATACTCGAATAAAGATGTCTCTCTTTTTATGCAAAATCACGAACTTGCTCATTTATAGTTATAAATATAAGAATTCAACCGTTAGCATTTCAGTTATGTAAAAAACGCTGCAATGCTTTTCTGAATTTTTGAAAGGAGTTGTAAATTATGATTGAAAAAATGATCAGTTTCATCGGTGGTGGAAATATGGCCACAGCGATCATCAGCGGGCTGCTCTCTTCCGGTCTGTCAGACTGCGATCACATCTGCGCCACTGCCGCACATGAGTCCTCTGTCATTCGTTTAAAAGAAACGTTGAACATTGAGGCAACCACAGACAACAAAGCTGCTGCACAGAAAGCGGATATTCTGTTTTTGGCCGTAAAACCAAACATGTTCCACAAGATTATCCCGGAGATCCGTCACTCCATCAAAGAAGATGCCATCATTGTTTCTATTGCAGCCGGTCAGCCGATGGAACGCATCGAGGAAATGTTTGAGCGCTCCATCAAACTGGTGCGCGTTATGCCAAATACACCGGCACTGGTTGGTGCTTCCATGAGTGCCATCTGTTGTAATGATGCGGTTACAGATGAGGATATGGCTGAGATTCAGGCAATTTTCAACAGCTTTGGAGAATCAGAGGTCATCAGCGAGCATCTGATGGATGCCGTTGTCGGCGTCAGCGGTTCCTCTCCGGCTTATGTATACATGTTTATCGAAGCAATGGCAGATGCCGCTGTGGCAGATGGAATGCCACGGGCGCAGGCGTATAAGTTCGCTGCCCAGTCGGTTCTTGGTTCTGCAAAAATGGTACTGGAAACCGGAAAGCATCCGGGTGAGCTTAAAGATGCGGTATGCTCTCCGGGTGGTACGACGATTGAGGCTGTGGCTGCGCTGGAGAAATCCGGATTTCGAAGTGCGGTGATCGAGGCGCAGAGATCCTGTGTGCAGAAATCTCGGGATATGAGTTCTTAGGACTTGTTTCGCGGCTAAAAATTATGGCTATACTTTAAGATTATGAAAGCGGACTCAGACAAATTTGTCCTTCAAGCTAGCAATCGCTTATCAGGAAAAATTTGCTCTGAGCCCGCTATTTACGTTTATATTTTCTAAACCAGACAGATTTGTAATAACTTTTCAAAAAAATTGCTGGTGTTATTAATTTATTCATAACATTTTTATGCCATTCACGGCACTCTGCGTACCACGTGCACATTTACAGTTATAATACTGCGTATGTTATGTTGTGCACGCAAAGTAACGCTGTAAAATTTCAAAATACTATACAGCAATATCATTAGCTGTTTTTATAAAAAATATAATGTATAACTGCCGCAACACAGGGTAATTGTGCGGTTTTTAATCTCATCCTAGAATAAAGGGGCTCTGGCTATTTTTTCTCGACCAGCGATTGTTAGCGGGCGAGACAAAATCGCAGAGTCCCTTTTCATAACCTTCCTTTTAAACCGAACAATTACCCGTAAAGATATTACGAACAGAATTCCCGCAGCGCCTTTTTATAGGCCTCGTTATCGACCAGATATCCGGTACCATGCTCTGCGCCATCCACCAGCAGCAGTTCTTTTGGTGCCCGGCAGTTTTCAGCCGCCTTGATCGTCATTTCCACCGGCACATTACTGTCCGCTGTTCCATGCACCAGCAATACTGGAATGGTATTCGTTTTCATTACTTCCGGCACAGACAATTCTTTCAATGAATAATGCGCCAGAATGCGGCTCCAGATTCCGATTGCCACCGTCAGAAGTGTTCCTTTGCAATGGTAAGTTGTATGAATCCTCTTTTTTATAATATCATACGGCGAGGAAAATGCACTGTCTGCCACAATTCCAGTCACATTTTCCGGGAGTTTCACGCAGACTTCCATTGTGTTCTCCTGAGAACTGCTGATCTGAACCATTTTGTTGTCATGATGTGCACTGGCCATCAGTACAGTTGACGCTCCCATGGACAGTCCTGCCAGAATAATTTTTTGATCTGTACCAAAACGCTTCGCTATGTACTGCGCCCAGAGACAGCAATCCCGGCTTTCTAACACACCAAATCCAATATATTTTCCCTCACTCTCACCGGCCGCTCTCTGATCGATATGCACGATTCGGTTTCCACATTCGTAATACACATGAGAAGATGCGGAAAAATCCACCTCCGGATGAGTGCGGTATCCATGAAACATCAGCACCGTTCCTTTTGCTCCCGGCTGATCCATCAGACGTCCGTGCAGCTTCAAACCATCCTCCGACTGAATATAAATATCCTCTGCCTTCTGCTGATCGATCCAGGCAATGCCTTCCTGAATCTCATCATAATACTGATCCCAGGCGGTTCCTTTCAATGCCTCACGATCATTGATATTCAATTCATGTCCACGGAGGATCGCTGTCCTGAATCCAACGTATCCAATTCCAAGCCAGCCCAGAATGATTACTGCCACAATGATACATACTACAATCCACATCTTATTTTTACTCCTGTTGCTATAACTTTCCATAAGAAAAGCAGATGTCACCACCTGCTCCCCTTTCTTTTTCTATCGTATTTTCCTACATGAATCCTCTTTTTTGCCAAATTCATCTTTTTTTACCAGAATTATGTTTCTGCATCAGAATCATATTCCTTTGCAAGATGTATTCTAGTTTTCGGAAATTTCATCGATTATTCTGATCTCTTCATCCGTGAATCCGGCACTGTCAATCACTTTGATATTGTCCAGAATCTGCTGCGGCTTCGATGCCCCGATCAGCACACTTGTCACCACATCGTCTTTTAATACCCATTTCAATGCCATCTGCGCCAGACTTTCGCCACGCTGTTTTGCAATTTCATTCAACGCCTGAATCTGATGGATCTTACTGTCTGTAAACTGCTCTTTTTTCAAGAAACGGCCATCTGTATTTACACGGCTGTCTGCAGGAATGCCATTCAGATAACGATCGGTCAGCATGCCCTGTGCCAATGGACTGAATGCAATAATGCCTTTGCCCTCGTCCTGTGCTGCCTGTTTTAAGCCGTTCTGCTCAATGGTACGATCAAAAATAGAATAACGATTCTGATTGATGACAAACGGACAATGTAACTCTCTCATGATCGCAGCTGCACGCTTCATTGTCTCACCGTCATAATTGGAAATTCCGGCATACAATGCTTTTCCGCTTTTTACCGCCTGATCCAGAGCCCCCATGGTCTCTTCCAGCGGAGTATTCGGATCCATCCGGTGATGATAATAAATATCCACATAATCAAGTCCCAGTCTCTGCAGACTCTGATCCAGACTTGCCAGCAGGTATTTCCTGCTTCCCCAGTCACCATATGGTCCTTTCCACATATCATAGCCGGCTTTTGTACTGATGATCAGTTCGTCACGGTATGGTCTGAAATTCTCTTTCAGAAGTTTTCCAACATTTGCCTCCGCACTGCCGTACTCCGGACCATAATTATTTGCCAGATCAAAATGTGTGATGCCATTGTCAAAAGCAGTAAACACCATCTGACGCATGTTTTCATAAACACCTGTGTCCCCAAAGTTGTGCCAGAAACCAAGGGAAACCTCCGGAAGTTTCAGCCCACTGTTTCCACAACGGTTGTACACCATTTTGTCATATCTAGTCTCTTTTGCCTGATACATGATACGCTCCTCCTCATGATAACTATTGCTCTATGCGAAATATTGTACCACTGAAACGGTGCTTTTGCCAGCTTAATTCTTGTTTATAAGGGTTGTCATAAAAATTTTATTTTATCAATGCGGAAATGCAGTATCTTTCCCCGGACACTAGTCGTTCGTTTCCCGAGGAAAGATACTGCATTTCCGCTATTTACACTATGAAATCACTCACTTACCTTCCAATTTTTCACCACAATAAAATAACACATTCACAAATTCACCTATATATCTGCACATGCAACACAAATTTTATTGATTCAATACGCTATATGCATGTGTGGCACGCAGTGCAGGGAGGCGCAAAAATTTACGAAATTCTCTATGTAGATTAAGAACTCCATCAATTTTTTCTTGGGGTGCGATTACTAATCTGCAAAATTCAGAATATATATACGTAAATAGCGGGCTCAGAGCAAATTTTTCCTGGCAAGCGATTGTTAGCTGGCAGGACAAATTTGGCTGAGTCCGCTTTCATAACCTTAAAGTATAGTCATATATTTTTAAGCCACCCGAAACAAGAATTACGCGCCGAGTAATACCGCCATAATCGGTATCGTCACCAGCGACACGATCGTAGAAATCGCCACACTGATAGACGCCGACCGGCTCTGTCTCGGATACGGTGCTGCAC
>CAVKTR010000149.1:0-4399 GCA_963659325.1 Dysosmobacter segnis | reverse complement strand
AAGGCAGAAGTTATCCAGAACCGTAAGATGGGATTTGACGGTAAGAGTATTGTCAATCCGAAACAGATTAAATTTGTTCATGATACATTTGCTCCTACTCCAAAAGAAATCGCTTATGCGGAAAAATTGTGCCGTTCCTTTAATGAGCAGGCAGATTCCGGAGTTGGTGTATACACAGTTGATGGCAAAATGGTTGATATTCCATTCTTCGAGGATGCAAGAAGAGTGATCGCCCTTGCAAAAGCGTGCGGCGTATACCATGGTGATTTATAGGAAAGGGGTATGTGAAGAATATGAAAAACGCAGTAGGCAGAGAAATTCCAGATGAACTCCTTGTAAATGGAAAAGAAGTTTACCAGGGAAAATATTATATGGATGGAAAATATGTAAAGAAAGATTCTCCAAGAACCGTCCGCAGAGTGAAACCGGAAGAGAGCAAAATCTGCGCATCAATCCGCGAAGCGTGTGAAAAATGCGGTGCACATGATGGCATGACATTTTCTTTCCATACAGAATTAAGAGATGGCGATTATGTGGCAAGTATGGTAGCGAAAGTACTGGTAGAAGAAATGGGATTAAAGGACATTACAGTTGCGGCTACTTCTCTTGGAAATGCACAGGATGTAATTGCTGATTATATTGAACAGGGAAAGATCACAGGTGTCCAGACTTCAGGTGTCCGTGGAAGAATCGGTGAAGTGATCTCCGCAGGAAAGCTTGCAAAACCTGCAATTATCCGAAGCCATGGAGGACGTCCGCGTGCAGTAGAAGCCGGAGAAGTACATATTGATATTGCTTTCCTTGCGGCCGCGTCTTCTGACTGCTGTGGAAATGCCAGCGGCATCGGAGGAAAAAATAATTTCGGTTCCATGGGATTCGGAATTCATGACTCACATTTTGCAGACCATACTGTTATTATCACAGATACTTTAGTTGATTTTCCAAATGTTCCGGCATCTGTCAAGGGAATTGACGTTGACTGTGTATGCGTGGTAGATGACATTGGAGATGCAGCTAAGATCACCACAAAGGAAGCACGTATTACAGATAATCCAAGAGAACTTATGATGGCAGAAAACGTAGCAAAGGTTATTGCAGCATCTCCTGATTTCGTAGATGGATTTTCTTTCCAGACAGGTGTAGGCGGTCCGTCTCTTGCGGCAAACAGATTTATCGAACAGTACATGGTAGAAAAAGGAATTACAATGAGCTTTGCACTGGGCGGAACCAGCAGTTCTGTATGCCAGCTTATGGACAAGGGACTTTGCCGCAAAATCTGTGATACACAGGATTTTGATATGGGCGCGATCAACCATATTGGAACAAACCCGAACCACTATGAGACAGATCTGAGTGAATATGCGAATGCTGCAAACAAAGGTGCATTGGTTAATAAACTTGATTTCGTTGTACTTTCCGCACTGGAAATTGATACAAAGTTTAATGTAAACGTACTGACAGGATCAGACGGTGTACTCCGCGGTGCACCTGGCGGACATCCGGATGCAGCGTGCGGAAGTAAGTGTACGATTATTGTTACACCACTGACAAGAGGACGTATGGCAACTGTATGTGAGGATGTTGTTACAGTTGTAACACCCGGAGACTGTGTAGATGTTCTGGTAACGGATTATGGAATCGCAGTAAACCCGGCACGTAAGGACATTGAAAAATATCTTGCAGAAGCAGGAATCAAAACGGTTACGATCGAATGGCTGAAAGATAAAGCATACAGTCTTGTGGGAACTCCGGATAAACTGGAGTGGGAAGACAAGGTAGTTGCAGTTCTGGAAGCAAGAGATGGAACCATTCTTGACGTGATCAGAAAAATCAAACCATTAACACTGGATTAAGAAAGAAAAGATAGTATTTTAATACTATAGTGGTTAGCTGCTCCCGCTTCCGGGAGCAGTTGTCAGATATGGGTTCCGGAGATTGACCTGTTGACTATAAAAATATCAGTTATGATAAAAGTGGGGCTTTTACGAATGGATTGAGAGGTTAGAAGGTATGGCTTATCAGGTGTTATCATTATTGTTCCTTGTAGGAGCAATCGTATTGGGGTTTACAAAAAAATTAAACGTTGGGATCGTGTCTATCGGGCTGGCATTTGTACTGGGGCTGATCAGCGGGGTAGATACAAATGTGATTTTAAGTGGATTTCCGAGTAAACTATTTATGACATTACTTGGAACAATGTTTTTCTTCTGTCTGCTTCAGGAAAACCATACGCTGGAATTATTGTCCAGGAAGATGGTTGCAGTAGTAGGTAGAAAGACGTTTCTGATACCGATTATTATTTATGCAGTTTCTTATGTTTTATCTGCTGCCGGTCCGGGTGCTATTTCAGTGCAATCTGTAATGATCATCTTTGCGGTAAGTCTCTCTGTTCAGATGCAGGCTTCTCCAATTCTGATGGGAAGTATGGCAATTCTGGGAGCAGTAGGAGGAACTGCATCACCGATCGCATTATCAGGAATTATTGTAACCGATCTTACAGAAGAAATGGGAATGACAGGAGCCGCTGCCCCGGTATTTGCAGGAGTCAGTGTGGCAAATCTTATCTGTGCAGTTCTTCTATATATTGTTTTTAAAGGCTATAAAATGAAATCAGAAGATACTGTTGATAAAAAAGAACTGCCGGCATTTAACAGATCTCAGATCATCTGTATCCTTGCACTTATTGTTCTTGTAGTAGCAGTTGTGGTATTTCGCTATGATGTAGGGCTGGTATCTTTTGCGCTGGCATTTGTACTGCTGCTTTTTAATGTTGTAAATGAAAAGGCCGCCTTAAAACTGATTCCGTGGAGTGTTTTGCTGCTGATCACAGGGGTCAGTATGTTGATGGCGGTAACTAAGGAACTGGGAGGAATCACATTGCTTTCAGATCTGCTGGCATCTTTGATGAATCAGTTCACAGCATCTCCGATCATCGGACTGACAGCCGGATTGATGTCATGGTTCAGTTCCGCAAATGGAGTTGTTCTTCCAACGCTGATACCGACAGCGACAGATATTGCAGCAAATGTGGGCGGCAGCGTGACAGCACTGGAATTGATCATGGCTATTGTCGGAGGAGCAACTGTCGCAGGAATCAGTCCTTTGTCTACAGGAGGAAGCCTGATACTGGCTTCTTACGTGCAGGAAACAAATGCTTCTGATAAAGAGCAGCAGTCTGTTTTTGCCAAACTGTTTGGAATCTCTTTTGGAGCTGTCATGGTAATTGTGATTTTTGCACTGGTTGGTGGATTTAAACTGTTTTGCTGAAAGGAGACCAAAAGATGAAATATGCATATGTTGGATGCCGGACTACAAAAGAAAGAAATGCCAGAGGGAAGGGTATCAGTGTTTATCAGGTAGATGATAATGGAAAATGGAGTCTTGTCCAGATTGTAAAGAACCTGGTAAATCCGTCTTTTCTGTGTATGGATAAAACCGGAGAATTTCTTTATACCATTCATGGTGATAAGAGTGAGATCAGTTCTTTTTCTGTTGACAAGGCAACCGGACAGCTGATTTATATGAACACAGTTTCTACAGATGGAATCAATCCGGTACATTTATCTGTGGATAAAACAAATAAATGGATATTTGTAGCAAATCTGCAGACAGGAACAGTTGCAGTTATTCCGAGAGATACAGATGGAAGCCTGAAGCCGTTGAAAGAAATTTATACAATTCCGGGACTTGAAAAAGGAACTATTTCTCATCCTCATCAGGTGCAGCAGGATCGTGATGGAAATTATCTGGTGGTTTCCTGCCAGGGAAGAAAGAAGGGATTTGGACAGGTAGATGTGTTTAAGATTGATTCTGAAAATGGAACACTGGACAGAACCTGCATTGTATGCTCAAGAGAGATTGCAGAGCCGAGACACTTTGTTTTTCATCAGAATAATAAATGGGGTTATGGTGTAAATGAGAAAGATTATTCAGTGACCAGTTACTGTTTTGATGCTGTAAATGGTGTCTTAGAAGCAAAACAGATTCTGCCTACGCTTCCTGAAACCTATACAGGAGATGGATGGGCCAGCGGAATTGACATTACAGATGATGGTAAATATGTGATCGTTTCCAACAGAAAGCATGACAGTGTTACCAGTTTCCGGGTGCAGGAAAATGGATTTCTGAAATATTGTGACTCCATAAAAACCGGTGGAAAGCAGCCAAGATATATTATATGGAACGAAGACAGAAAAGCAGTAATTGCAGCAAATGAACTGACAGACACGATTGTAGAAATTCCGCTTGATGAAAAAACAGGAAAATTTGGTCTGCCGGATAAAACAGCGGACTCAGAGAGTCCTGTATGTGTGATATTCAGTAAATAAAGGATAGATTTTTCCGGGAAATATCGGGAGAAAGGCAGGGTGAGCAGAAGTGAAAGGTGAGGAAATGATCG
>CAVKTR010000148.1:0-4456 GCA_963659325.1 Dysosmobacter segnis | reverse complement strand
AGGGAAATCAGGGGAATGGTCAAGACTATGCAGATAAAAACGTGCCGTAAGAAACGGCACGTTCGGATAGACAATATGAGGAGGATGCCGAATTTAAGCTGCGGTAAAGCTGCCGTAGGTGGGAACTATAATTCGACGCATGACACCAAATGGTCTGGTCATTGTAATCAGTCAGTCCGGTGAGACAGCAGATACACTGGCAGCACTTCGAGAAGCGAAAGAGCAGGGAATCCAGACGTTGGCGATTGTAAATGTGATCGGTTCATCGATTGCAAGGGAAGCGGATCATGTATTTTACACATTGGCGGGACCGGAGATTTCTGTAGCAACTACAAAAGGATACAGCACACAGCTGGTTGCATCTTATGTGATCGCGCTGCAGCTTGCAAAAATCCGTGGATTTCTTTCAGAGGAGGATCTGGCTGCTTATATCAAAGAATTGCAGACGATTCCGGATAAAATTGAGAAAATCATCGATGATAAAGAGCGAATCCAGTGGTTTGCATCCAAACAGGTGAATACGAAAGATGTATTTTTCGTAGGCCGTGGCATTGATTATGCAATCTGCCTGGAGGGCAGTCTGAAGATGAAGGAGATCAGCTATATTCACTCAGAGGCTTATGCTGCTGGTGAGTTGAAGCATGGAACGATTTCCCTGATCGAGGATGGTACCCTGGTGATCGGTGTGCTGACACAGCCGGAGCTTTATGAGAAAACAGTCAGCAATATGGTAGAGTGTAAGAGTCGTGGTGCATATCTGATGGGAATGACAACTTACGGTAATTATAATATCGAAGATACGGCTGACTTCGTGACATATATTCCGAAGACGGATCCGCATTTTGCGGCATCACTGGCTGTGATCCCGTTGCAGCTGATCGGATATTATGTGTCAGCGGCGAAGGGACTGGATGTGGATAAACCGAGAAATCTGGCGAAGAGTGTAACGGTGGAGTAGTGATGAAAGAACTATTCAAATATCATTACATTTATTATAAGGATTTTTCTTTCTGCCAGTATTTTTCAAAACCACAGCCGATTCATGAGGAAGGCTCCATTCTACGTTTGGCTGAGTTACATATTATCTCGAAGAATGATATTGTTAGTGTAGAGGAGAAGAGTGACATTGAGGATAAAACTTATGCGTATTATTCTCAGAAATGCTGTGGCAGAATGGTTATCACACTGACAAGTGGTGAAGTGATTGAGCTGGGAATTGCAAAAGTAGAATAAACAAATACAAGTAGTACTGAATGAAAAGCGGCAATGAAAAATTTATAAAATCAATTCAATATTTATTGACGGAATAGAACACGGATGCTACACTTTGTGTAAGCATTTGGTGTTCTATTTTTCTTTTGAAGGCGAAAGCTAATCTTTATTCTAAAATGATCGACAGAATTTCTTGATGCTTGATTTCAAAAATACAACAAAACAAGCAGGAAAGATTTTGTAGATGATTTATGAAAGAACATATACTTGAAAAGTAGTTGATGATATAAAAAAGGAATGGGTGTAGCGCATGGCACAAAATTTGAAATTACCGGTAGGAATTGAAGATTTTAAGGAAATCCGACAGGGAAATTTTTATTACATTGATAAAACGCGGCTTATGGAGCAGCTTCTTGATCGATGTGCAAAAGTAAATTTGTTTACGAGACCGCGTCGTTTTGGAAAAACGTTGAATATGAGTATGCTTCGTCACTTTTTTGAAATCGGAACGGATAAGACATTATTTGACGGATTATATATTTCGCAAAACAAAGAACTCTGCGAAGAATATATGGGACAATATCCGGTTGTTTTCCTGTCATTGAAAAATGTAGAAGGCCTTACTTTTGAAAACGCAAAAAGTCAGTTTGTGGAATTAGTTGGAAGAGAGGCAAGCCGTTTTCAATTTTTACGTGACAGTGATAAATTGACGGAAAATGAGAAAAATAGATATCAGGCATTGATTGATATGCAGAATGGTCAATATGCAATGAATGACGATACATTGACATTTTCTATGCAGAGTCTGTCAGAACTTTTGTATAAACATTATGGAAAGAAAACGATTATTATCATAGATGAATATGATGTTCCGCTGGATAAGGCATTTCAGAATGGTTATTATCGGGAAATGGTGTCACTGATACGATCAATGTTTGGAATGGCTCTTAAGACCAACGAATTCCTGCAGTTTGCGGTTCTGACCGGATGTCTGCGCATATCAAAGGAAAGTATTTTTACGGGATTGAATAATTTTAAAGTACTTTCTATTATGGATCCCCAATTTGACGAGCAGTTTGGTTTTACGGAAGCAGAAGTAAGGGGAATTTTGGAAAGTTACGATCTGGCAGACCATATGGATGAGACAAAGGAATGGTATGACGGTTATCATTTTGGAAATGCCGATGTTTACTGCCCGTGGGATGTGATCAATCATGTAGATCAGCTTCGGGCAGATCCACATGCACAACCACAGTCTTACTGGATGAACACCAGTGGAAATGGTCTGGTAAAGAGATTTGTTGATATGGCAGATAAGACGACAAGGGATGAGATTGAACGACTTGTTTGTGGTGAGGCCATTGAGAAACCTGTTCGTCTGGAACTGACTTATGATGAAATTGATACCAGTATTGATAATTTATGGAGCGTTTTATTTACAACGGGATATTTGACACAGGTTGGCTGTGTGGAACGTGGTGTTTATAAATTATGCATTCCGAATAAAGAAGTCAGGGAAATTTTTGTATTGCAGATTCAGGAGTGGTTTAAGAAAACTGTGTTGAAAAAGAATGATTCTGTTGGGGAATTTTGCAGGGCTTTAGAGGCTGGTAATGCAGAGATGATGGAAAAGCAGCTCACGAGAATTTTGGGAAAGATGATCAGCATCATGGATACAAAAGCGCGGGATGATCAGAAAGAAAACTTTTATCATGGTATTTTATTGGGATTGCTGCGCAGTGAAGAGGAATGGCTGATTTTATCGAATGCGGAGTCAGGAGATGGATTCTGCGATATTCTTGTTGAGCCGGAAGATCCGGATGCAGGAATTATTATTGAGTTGAAATATTCTGCTACATTTGCCGGAATGGAAGGTATGTGTGAAAAAGCACTGTCACAGATTCGAGAGCGTCGGTATGATGAGCGTTTGCGCAATGATGGAAGAAATGAAATTCTGGCATATGGCATTGCTTTTTGTAAGAAGCGGTGCAAAGTAATGATTCAAAAATAAATATAACCTTAACTTCCAGAATGGAGTAGCCCTAAAAATAAAAATGTTGAAAAAAAGCCCGTATTTATGCGGAAATTCTTGCAAAAATGCGGGCAATATGTTACTATGTATTTAGGGTTATATAGTCCTAAATACAGGAGGCAAAAATGTATCTGAAATCGAAAGTTAAGATACCGGATGTGCACGGGAAAATGACTCGCCTGAGACGTGGCGACACCGTATATATCAAGTATGAGTATGATCGTTATTATGATCCGGAGAAAAAATATACATACCCTCAGAGAGCGACGATAGGAAAGCTGTGTGCAGATGATGACACTATGATGATTCCAAACGAAGCATTTCTTAAATATTTTCCGGATGCGATATTATCTGGTATGGAAGACCGTGCTGAGCGAAGCAGCTGCCTGCGAATTGGTGCCTACGCTGTAATACATAAAATCATAAATGACTATCAGCTAAAAGAAATGTTAGGGAACTTCTTTTCGGAAAGAGACCGGTCTTTGCTGCTTGACCTGGCAGCTTATGCTATTGTGGAGGAAAGCAATGTGGCACAGCATTATCCGGACTATGCGTATAATCATCCACTTTATAGTCCCTGCATGAAAATTTATAGTGATGCAACGGTGAGTGAATTTTTTAAAGGAATTACCAAAGACAAAAGCACAGGTTTTCTGAATGAATGGAATGCCAAAAGAAATAAAAGAGAACGGATTTATATCTCTTATGATTCTACGAATAAGAACTGTCAGGCCGGAGAGATCGAACTGGCTGAATTCGGTCACGCAAAGACAGATATTGGCTCCGCAATCATCAATTACTCGGTCGGATATGATCTGAAGAATAAAGAACCTCTCTTTTACGAAGCCTATCCGGGAAGTATCAATGATGTCTCACAGCTTAGAGCCATGCTTGGGAAAATTATGGGGTATGGTTATAAAAAAATCGGATTCATTTTGGATCGTGGATATTTCAGTCGTGGAAATATCCGATATTTAGATGAATGCGGTTATAGTTTTGTAATTATGGCCAAAGGTATGGCATCTTTTATCAGCGAACTTATTCTTGAAAACAGAGGAACGTTTGAAAACAAACGTGCCTACGACATGAACGCATATGGTGTCTATGGCAAGACGGTGAAAAAGAGTCTGTTCGAAGGGGATGAAAGGAAACGATATATCCATATTTATCACAGTATCTCGAAAGAAGCGGAGGAACGGCAAAGTTTTGAAA
>CAVKTR010000147.1:0-4549 GCA_963659325.1 Dysosmobacter segnis | reverse complement strand
ATTATAAGTCTATCATTGGTATAAGTGTGCGTCAACGGCTGTTTTTTTCATAGATTTTAGCCATAGATTTTATAATATTTTCAGATTCCCATATACCTTTTTATCCTGTCATTTTAAATGTCATTTTTGTGTCATTTAAAATAGAATTTTTATTTTTGAGTCATTTTCTATTGATTTCTATTTTTCAAGCTGATATCATAAAAATCGCTTATTTCAAATATATAAGCAGTTGCAAAAATGTCATTTAAAACAACATTTATAAAGGAATACATTATGAAGAAATTATCAATTGAAAAGATGGTCAAAACCATCACGGAAAAAAGAAAAGAAAAACATCTGACACAGGCTCAGTTATCCGAGATCACCGGAATTCACCGTGGAATGATCGGCAGACTGGAAAACATGGACTACACACCATCCATCGATCAGCTGCAGTCCATCGCAGAAGTATTAGACTTCGACATCACAGATTTATTTATGGAAGAAACACCGGAAAGTGCTTCCGCTGCCACTCTTGATCGTCATTACAACGTTGCAGTAGCCGGAACCGGTTACGTTGGTCTGTCCATCGCCACTCTGCTGGCACAGCACAACCATGTTACTGCAGTAGACATCATTTCGGAAAAAGTTGATCTGATCAACAAACGCAAATCTCCGATTCAGGATGATTATATTGAAAAATATCTGGCAGAAAAAGAATTAGATCTGACTGCAACCTTAGACGGAGAATCCGCATACAAAGATGCTGATTTTGTTGTCATTGCTGCACCAACGAACTACGACAGCAAAAAGAATTACTTTGACACTTCTGCTGTAGAGGCTGTTATCGAATTAGTGCTGAAAGTAAATCCGAATGCGATCATGGTCATCAAATCCACCATCCCGGTTGGATACACAGCATCTGTCCGTGAAAAATACCAGACCGAAAATATCATCTTCAGCCCTGAATTTTTACGTGAATCCAAAGCACTGTATGATAACCTTTATCCGTCAAGAATCATTGTATCTACTGATATGGACAATGAAAAACTGGTGCAGGCCTCTCATACATTTGCCGCTCTGTTGCAGGAAGGTGCTGTCAAAGAAGACATTGACACGCTGTTCATGAGCTTTACCGAAGCAGAAGCCGTAAAATTATTTGCAAACACTTACCTTGCACTGCGCGTTTCCTATTTTAACGAGCTAGATACCTACGCAGAAATGAAAAACCTCGATACAAAAGCAATCATCAACGGTGTCTGCCTTGACCCACGTATCGGCACTCATTACAACAACCCAAGTTTTGGTTACGGCGGCTACTGTCTGCCAAAAGATACCAAACAGCTGTTGGCAAATTATAACGATGTTCCGCAGAATATGATGTCTGCCATTGTTGAGAGTAACAGAACCAGAAAAGATTTCATTGCAGATCGTGTTCTGGAGCTTGCAGGCGCATACGAAGCAAACAGCCAGTGGGATGAGAATAAAGAAAAAGAGGTTATCGTTGGCGTATATCGTCTGACTATGAAATCCAACTCCGATAATTTCCGCCAGTCTTCCATCCAGGGTGTCATGAAACGAATCAAAGCCAAAGGTGCTACCGTTGTTATCTATGAGCCAACACTGGAGAACGGAGCCACTTTCTTTGGAAGCAAAGTAGTCAATGATCTGAAAAAATTCAAAAAAATGACAAACAGCATCATTGCAAACAGATATGACAGCTGTCTGGACGATGTCAAAGACAAAGTATACACACGAGACCTGTTCCAGAGAGACTAATTTGCAGAAGCTTACAGGAGGTTTCAAAAAGATATGCAGAACATAGATTTACATAACAAAACTATCCTTGTTACAGGTTCTGCCGGATTCATCGGCAGCAACCTTGTACTGGAACTTTTAAATACCCAGTCCCCGATCACAATCATCGATCTGGACAATGTGAACGATTATTATGACGTATCCATCAAAGAATGGCGTCTGAAAGAAATTGAAAAATGTGTAGCTACACATACTGATTCCAGTTATAAGTTCTACAGAGGAGACCTGGCCGACAAAGCTCTGGTCGATCAGATTTTTACAGAACACAAACCAAATATCGTTGTAAACCTTGCCGCTCAGGCCGGTGTCCGCTACTCCATTACAAATCCGGATGCTTATATCCAGTCCAACCTGCTTGGATTTTATAACATTCTGGAAGCCTGCCGTCATTCCTATGACAATGGAGAAAAAGGTGTGGAGCATCTGGTTTATGCTTCTTCCTCTTCTGTCTATGGAACAAATAAAAAAGTTCCGTACAGCACCGAGGACAAAGTAGACAACCCGGTATCCCTTTATGCCGCAACCAAGAAAAGCAACGAGCTGATGGCTCACGCTTATTCAAAATTATATAACATTCCGTCCACCGGATTACGTTTCTTCACTGTATACGGCCCGGCCGGAAGACCAGACATGGCATACTTCGGCTTCACCAACAAACTTTTAAAAGGTGATACCATCCAGATCTTTAATTACGGAAACTGCAAACGTGACTTCACATTCGTAGATGATATTGTAGAAGGTGTAAAACGTGTTATGCAGGGAGCTCCAGAAAAGAAAAATGGAGAAGACGGTCTTCCGATTCCGCCATACGCTGTTTACAATATCGGAAACAGCAATCCGGAAAATCTGTTGGATTTCGTAGATATCCTTCAGCAGGAACTGATCCGTGCCAAAGTGCTTCCGGAAGATTATGATTTCGATGCACACAAAGAGCTTGTTCCTATGCAGCCAGGCGATGTACCGGTTACTTACGCTGACACATCTGCCTTAGAGCGTGACTATGGATTCAAACCAGCTACCAGTCTGCGTGACGGACTTCGTAAATTTGCGGAGTGGTATAAAGAATTTTATCAGGTATAAGTATTTTGAAAATGGACAGGGGACTGTCGCACTGAGTAATTAGTGCAACAGTTCCGAGACTGTGAAACTTTTTCTGTAAAATCACATCCGATCACTGTCCAGAAAAATTGCTGAAACAGTGTCATTCATAAAAAACAGAAAAAATGCCTCAAATGATGACGTAGCATTATAGCAGAACATTTGCTATTTTATACTACACCATCTTTTGAGGCATCTATCTTATTTTATTGTTCCTGTAATAATTCTGCACAAATCTGGTCTACATCATAATCTGGAGCATACTTACCTGCAATCTCACAAATTTCTCGAATTTCATCAGAATCTGCACCTAATGCCTCTATGATTTCTTCCACGCTCAATCCCTTTTTCAGCTTACCAATTACCAGTTGTGCCAACGTCTCTATATGTCCTTCCTTTTTTCCTCTTTCCTTACCTATTGCCTCTGACTCTTCCCGCTCCTGCTTCATATGTGCTTCCTGATCATATTCAAAAATACTCATCCTTAAAACCTCCGCTTTATTACGCTTCAGAAAATCTGACAAGATTCCTTTGCTGATACATTCATTCACAGCTTTTTCTATTGCCAGTTCAAACTTCATTTGCTCCTGATATTTTCGAACAGTATCCACAAAGATCATATACTGATGCAATGTAGGACTTTTCTCCGCTAATTCCCGATTATGCCCTTCATTAATATTCAATATCGTAATCTTCAAATCCAGATCAGGCTCTCCGGAATGTCTTATATAAGCCTCTGACAGCCGCTGCTCCACTACATCAGGAATCTTCTCTGTTCCATTATAGAATACCACAAATTTCGGTTCTGGCAATGGAATCATTGTTCTTCCATATAAATTTTCATTTCTGGTCAATGCTGAATAGATGCATGTCACATAAATCAGATTTCGCAACGGCATATTTTTATTTACTGTTGACTGATGCTCATATAATACGAGCTGCGATGCAATCACAAATGACACATCATTCTTCATCCCCATATAAGTCGCATTTTCCAAAGTTGTAATTGTCAAATCATTTGGATTATCATATGTAGTATCATTCATTGCATTGTATACTTCTAATGCTACATTTCGATCCTTCAACAGCATTCGAAATACACGATCCTTATACTCTCTGGCAGGTTCACCAAGCACTTTGACCAAATGCATCATTGTTTCCTGCAAATACTCTGTTGAAAAACCTTCCATTTTCTGTTCATTCTGTTTTACTGTCATACATTGTCCTCCTCTGTGTGCAGAGAAAAATATGCATAATGTAATCTGTCCCCAATCCAGTATCTCTACTCACAAAATTTTCTCTGCCTGTTTTAATGTGTTGAAATTCAAGCATTAAGAAATTCTGTCGACTATTTTAGAATACAGATTGGCAACTGCCAAAAATGAATAGAAGAATATTAATGCTTACACAGAGTGTAACATTGCTGTTGATATTAGTCAACTATTTTTTATGTTTATTTCTTATAATAAGAATATATGGGTTACTGTTCACAGGTTAACTTGTGAGAACAAAACCGATGGTATAGACTATAGTCAAGTCAAAACCATCGGTTTTCTTTATCCAAAGATCTTGGATACTCTGTCAAATATGTGAACTTCGAGAAATTTTACAACT
Source organism: Dysosmobacter segnis (assembly GCA_963659325.1). GTDB lineage: Bacteria > Bacillota > Clostridia > Lachnospirales > Lachnospiraceae > Eubacterium_I. The sequence goes on along the minus strand of CAVKTR010000147.1, from coordinate 40 downwards.
AAATCCAGTTTATATCCATTCATCGGCATTCCGAATCAAG
>CAVKTR010000146.1:0-4570 GCA_963659325.1 Dysosmobacter segnis | reverse complement strand
ACAATGACCTCATCCTCCGGTCCAGCAATATCCAATAAAAGTTTACACACTTTAACAACTGCCGACCCTTCATGCTGATTATGAAAATTCTGCAAAACTTTCATATAATCACTCAGTAAATTATCCTCCACCATACTTTTAAATTTTAAATCTGTATTAAAATAATTTAAAAATTCCTGGCAGCTCACTCGATACGAAAGGCAATCCGTCTTTGCCTGAACGGTCATCAAATGATATCCTCTTTCAAAATCAGCCTGAATCCCACTGATCAATGGAACATAGCCAATTACTCGCGGTGCTTCTAAAAACAAATAGATACGATCTTCTCCATTATAGGTCTGTCCCTGCAAACTACAAATACCTGTTTTCAACATATAAATGTATCGAGGCATCAATTCCATAGTATTCGGATCAAAGATATAATTCCCTTTCTTAAACTTCACAACATCATATTTTTCGAAAAAAGATAATAATTCTTCAAAGTATTGCATTCTGTACACCCACAAAATCCATTTATCAAATCACAATCGTTACTTCTGTCGCATACTTTTTGTCGTTAATTAAAATGTAAATTTGGTATTTGCCGGAAAGACCATTTTTATTTACGCCGGTAGAACGGTTTTTCGGACTTAATGGCAAATAAGGTTTTCCAGTAAATGCAGCCATAGGTCCCATGTATCCTACATCATAAATTCGATCTTCCGTCTCACCGGAGAAAATTACTTTTACATGGTCTTCCGGTTCAAAACATCCTTTAAACAAAACCAGATCCTGGTTCTCTATGATATGCAATTTATGCTGTTCAGGAATGATCCCCATATCTACAATTTCAGAAATAGTGTTTTTACTCTGGTTGCATACGGACAGATGTCCTACAACCCTGCCATTTTCCAGAGATAAGTTATTCCCTTCCGAATATATCGGATATTTCTTTCCACGATAATAATTTCCGGAAACTGCCAGTTCCATAATAATTTCTCCATCCTGAACTTCAATCGTACGGCTTTCAACCGTAGAACGCGGATCAGAAAAATCTACCCATGTTTCAGCAGCAATTCCATCATACAGCTGTATTCCTCCGGAATGAATAAGATAATGATTTTCTCCCAAGCAGTCACAGTTACTAATATACCTTGAGAAAAATGCCTGTCCCAGTTCTTTTCCATATTCCCAGATTTGTTCAATCGTCATATTCTCTGTATTGATCCGATATCTGACACCACGGGAATAATTATCTTTATTTAGCAGATATTCATCCTTTATTTTTGATCTCCAGTGACCATTATCAAAACAGGTTACCGTTCCATCCGGTAAAATCTGTACATCATGCTGTTCGTACTGCCAGCCAAAATTCTCATCACCAACCGGTTTAAAGAAATATTTCTGATATTCTGCAGACCAGCCGCGCGGATCACCAATAATCCAGTTAATCTCTCCTGTTTCATAATCAAGATTTACCATTGCATCCATATGACGTCCTGAGAACGTAATGGAATTCGTATTTTTATCATAACTCAGAGAATTATTATGGAACCAGTCTTCCTCCGACCAGCTTCCACTTGGTGCATCACCAACCTTCAGACAGTTCTTAAAATCCCAAGTTTTCAGTATTTCACCTGTCTCTCGATCAACAAGCACGCACATATCTTCCACTGTATCAGATTCCAAATTTTCTGTCAATACAAGCAGATTTCCATCTTCCATTTCATACAATGCATGGTGATATGCACCTGGAAGCATGTATTCACAATAAATTTTTCCCACCAGATCCATTTCAAAGACACCACTCATGTAATATGGATATTTCATAATACGATCTGAGCTCACATAAAAGTGTCCATTTTTCAGACGTCCCAAACCACAGTACAAATTCAAATTACATATCCAGCGAACTTCGCCGAGATAATCAACACCAGTTGTAACCCCTGTCAACGCAGGTGTCAGAAAAATCAGTGAATCTCCCATAACTGCATGTTTTGTTTTCATAGATTTTACAATCTTCATTTCCTCAGGAAGCGGATCTGTGTGAATGATTACTTCATATTTTTCCCCCTGATAAACGTCAATTTCAACAATATTATCATAATTTTCGTAAAGTCCAACCACAGGAATATAGTGTACTTTTTCTTTTGCAAAGGTATGTCGGATATCACCATATTTTTCTTTTCCACGAATCGTAATTGTAACCGGGCATTCTTTTTCTGTTTCAAATACAAGGAGCGCAGAAAGCGGATTTACCAGATATGGATTAAGTGCGACCAGCGGATGCTCTGGTGTATAATATCCATTGGCAAAATCCTCCCGAATATGATCTTCTGAGTTTTTCTGTAATTCAATAATATGTTTTTGAAAAATATATTTTACATTTCCTTCCACAACAGGACACCTCCACTATTTTATAACATTGTATTCACCAACGGAATACCAATAACAAGAAACATTACAACTTCCACTACTACAAAAACACATGTATATTTATAAATATCTTTGCTATCAGCCCATTCTTTATATCCATGGAGCATCGCAGCAAATGGAGATGCCGATGGTGTAATGATAGCTGTGCCAAAACAAATCATGATAAGTATTGATAAAATAGGAACCGCATTTACCCCCATACTGGAACAGTAAGTAAAAATAATCGGCTCCATAACCATAATTACTACCAGTGAATTCAAAATATTAGTCAATCCACACAGCAAGATTATCATGGCTACCATAAAAGCTGTTGTTCCAAGACCGGAAAGCACCGGCGATAATACGGTCTGCAGCATTACAGATACACCGGTCACCTCATTTGTCAATGCACCACTGATAATAATTGCAGCACCAACCATAAAAATCTGTCCCCATTGAAAACGGTTGTTTAAAATAGCGCCAATCTTAATAACCGGCTCATCTTTAATACGGATCACAGCCAATATGCCTGCAAAAATCATCGGAATACCTAATGTAAGACTTCCAAGTTTTGCAACAATACCAACATTTGGTAATAAAGATGGCAGTAACATCAAAATGATCATCATGACAAACGCAATGGATAAAACAATCTGTGAAACATTCAGCTTCTCCAGTTTATCTTCATTCATTTTGTCATAATCAATATCCCGCATTTTTGTCACATCCGGTCTCAATGCAAACTTTACAATCAATATAATGCCTAGCTGAATAAGCATGCTAAGAATGATATTTACAGCCATATATTTTGCATCTGAAAATTCAAATGGCATTCCGGAACCGCTATTTTCAATAATTGTACGAAACTGATTCAGAACTACCAGTGGATTACTCTTATATGGTGTCATTGGCATGCCAAGAAGGGCTGTAACCAGCAAATATACTGACATAATCTTTGGGAATGCCTCACCTCTCTTATATCCTGCTTCCTTGTAAATCTTTGATAATACCGGCCAGAAAATAAACAACGGACATGCAGAAGATACAAATGCACCTGTAAAATAAGAAACTACACCTATTACAAACATCAGTACATATGGTCTTCTCTTTACTATCTTCAACTGAATAATTGCTCTTGCCATATGTGGTGTAATTCCGTATTGTTCCAGCGAATTAGACATTACAACCAAAAACAATGTTAAAATGACAATATTATTTCCCCAGAAAGTAGATAACATTGTATTCATATCAAAGAAACCTGCATATACTAACATACACATGGAAATTACACTGGTCCATATTGGATCATCTACGGTAATCCACAAATAAATCGTTCCAATAAAAACGCCTATTACTGCCATTCCCACATCGGTAACTTCCGGTAAACTGATTGGTAAAAACCGAAACAAAAACATAATCAAAATACCGATAATACTGTGAACCAGTGTTTTTGATATTTTTGTCTTACTATCCATTTAAATAATCCTCCTTTTTCTCTATGTGCACATTTGATGATGTACACATATTACAAAAAAAGTTCTCATAACCATATAACGTACGTTAATATCGACATATTTTTTCAAAACATATTATTTTTTCATATTGTCTGTTATCCTTTATTTTCTTTACAAAAAAACGACAGGATTTGTTTCCTGCCGGAGATTTAGCTTGATATACATTTATAAAAATATTCTATTCTTCCATCTTCTATAAGCTAAAAAGCACCCCCAATTGATTCTTTCTTGATGAGCCATTGGTTAACCAACAAGACAAAATCAATTGGGGGCACCCTCATATTAAATTTTCATCTACATAAAGCAAATTTACTCTTCGGTTTTATCCTCGTCTTCAAATGCTTCCTCAGCTACTGGTGCATCTTCTGCTTCTGCCTCAGCATCAGCCTCAGTTGTCTCCTCAGCTTCTTCAGAATCTACCACTTCGCCTTCGTATACTTCCGGCTCCGGTTTCTCACATTTTGCACCACAGGACGGGCAGAAGTTTGCATCATCAGCAACAGCTCCACCGCAGTCCGGGCATCTTCTGATTCCACGGATATCATCTTTTGCGGATTTTAATTCTCCAATCTCTTCAAAAGCGGCTTTAATCTCATCGATCTGCTCATATTCCGGATTCTCATCATCCTTGTGTGCATGATAATAAGCCTGTCCGAGATCCT
>CAVKTR010000145.1:0-4774 GCA_963659325.1 Dysosmobacter segnis | reverse complement strand
CTGTATAGGGGATGAGATCAGGGAGAGAACCTCCAGAAGAATGATTCCTCTATACAAAAAAAGAATAAGCTACCCCCTGTATATTTCGGGGATAGGCTTATTATACGAGGAGAACTGAATATGCCGATAACAACAAAAACTTTGTTAGAACAATATACGAAACTATTGCAGAAGATATATGGAAAACATTTGAAGACAGTAATTTTGTATGGATCTTATGCAAGAGGCGATTACCGGGAAGATTCAGATATAGATATCATGATCCTTTTGGATTTATCATGCTGGATCAGCAATACATGCCTTAGATGGAAATGCTTATAAAAGACATAAGGATGCTTTGGCGAATTTTAATAAAAATTATGTGAAAACAGAGATCTTTCCAAGAAAGCTGGGAAAGAGAATCGTAGAATCAGAGGAAATCCGTCATGCAAGTGATTATGATGATTTTTACATAGCAACCAGAGAAGAGGCCGAGGAACAGATTCAGACGGCAAAAGAATTGGTACGGCTTGTAGAAAAATATGTACATTCCTCTGGCATTTTTCTGTGATTTCATGTACAATAGGGCGTAAACGACAGAAATATAACAGAAAGAGGATAAATGATGGAACAGAAAAAAAACATTATGGATTACGACACCGTTTCCTTAGATGATGAGAACAGTGCCGTAGTGATCATTGATCAGACAAAATTACCGGGAACAACAGAAATTATCGCATTAAAGACTGCACAGGAGATCTGGGATGCAATTTACCTGCTTCAGGTACGTGGCGCTCCGGCCATCGGTGTGGCAGCCGCTTACGGTATTTACGTGCTGGCAAAAGGCATGGATATAGATAATTACGACGAGTTTTACGCAGAGTTTAAGAAACAGAAAGAGTATCTGGATTCTTCCCGCCCGACAGCAGTCAACCTTTCCTGGGCATTAAACCGTATGGAGCAGGTTGTATTAAACAACGCAGACAAGCCGGTTGCTGAGATCAAACAGCTTCTGAAAGAGGAGTCCATCGAGATTCAGGACGAGGATATCCGCGTGTGCAAAGCCATCGGTGAGTATGGTCTGACACTGGTAAAACCGGGTGACGGAATTCTGACACACTGCAACGCAGGAAAACTTGCAACAAGTAAATATGGTACAGCAACAGCTCCGATTTATCTGGGACAGGAGCGTGGCTACAACTTCCACGTATTTGCAGATGAGACAAGACCGCTGCTTCAGGGCGCACGTCTGACCGCTTTCGAGCTTCAGTCTTCCGGCGTTGACGTAACACTGATCTGCGATAATATGTCTGCAACTGTTATGAAAAATGGCTGGGTAGACGCTATTTTCGTAGGTTGTGACCGCGTGGCAGCAAACGGCGATACCGCAAATAAAATCGGTACTTCTGTAGTTGCAGCAGTTGCAAAACAGTACAATGTGCCGATGTACATCGCAGCACCGACATCCACCATTGATATGAACACACCGACCGGTGATCAGATCAAGATCGAGCAGAGAAAACCGGAAGAAGTGACAGAGATGTGGTACAAAGAGCGTATGGCTCCGGAAGGTGTCAAAGTATTCAACCCGGCATTTGACGTGACAGATCATGAGCTGATTGCAGGTATCGTAACAGAGTTCGGTATCGCGCGTCCTCCTTACACAGAATCTTTCCAAGAGATTTTTGCTAAAAAAGAGGCAGCTCAGAAAAACAAGTAAATCACTAAAAGCCTAGTAAAATACAGGAAATATAAACTTCACTTTTACACAGAAGTGGGGTATAATAAGCAGTAATGGTTCAGTAGAGACAAGTTTTTTGAGAAACAAATTTATGATGGATCATTCTAATGCTTATTGAGAATCACAGGAGGTATAATTATGGCAGACAGTGCATGCAGCAGCTGCAGCAGTGCAGGAAGCTGTTCTTCCGAGAGCTGTGAAGGATGTCCAAGCAGCAAACAGCCACAGAGCTTTCAGGAAAAATTAAATGAGTATTCATCTGTAAAAAAAGTAATCGGTGTTGTCAGTGGTAAAGGTGGTGTCGGAAAATCATTCGTAACCGCTTCTTTGGCAACTGCAATGCGTAAAAAAGGATACGAAGTAGGTATTCTGGATGCAGATATCACAGGACCGTCCATCCCGAAAATGTTCGGTGTTCATGGACCGGCTATGGGCAGCGAGATGGGAATTTTACCGATCGCAGCAGAGGACGGAACCAAGATCATGTCCATAAACTTACTGATGGAAGATGAGGAAGCTCCGGTCATCTGGAGAGGTCCGGTTATCGCAGGAACTGTAAAACAGTTCTGGAGCGATGTTGTCTGGGGTGACCTTGATTATTTATTCGTGGACATGCCGCCAGGAACCGGTGACGTTCCGCTGACTGTTTTCCAGTCTCTCCCGGTAGATGGTATCGTGATCGTGACATCTCCGCAGGAACTGGTACAGATGATCGTAAAAAAAGCCTACAACATGGCAGGCATGATGGATATTCCGGTACTTGGTGTGGTAGAAAACTACAGCTATCTGAAATGTCCGGATTGCGGAAAAGAGATCAAACTTTTCGGTGAGAGCCACATTGATGAGGTAGCTTCCGAGCTGGCTATGCAGGTGCTTGGAAAAATGCCACTGGATCCGGCTTATGCAGAACTGGCAGACCAGGGATTATTCTACAAAGCAGATAATCCATATCTGGAAGATGCTGTTAAGAAAATTGAAAATATGTAAATAAAAAATATGCTGTCAACGACTTTTTTCTGGGGGAAGTTGACAGCACATTTTTTTTGCTTTCCTTTTTTCAGAAAGTGGGCACTTTCCTGTGTCTGACAGTAGTTAGGAAGGTTACTGTCAGAACTTATATTAGGACTGGATAAAGTTGGATCACTGCCAATTCAGGCAGGATTTTGGTTCGGACAAGTTTTATACTTATTCCGGTTATTATATTACAATAAAAACTGATGTCTTAAAATGACCAATAAAATAATAAAAAAAGATACCAGAATAAAACTGTGATGTCAGGGGAAGGGATCACTATTTTGCCTTTAATTTGGCAGGATACGGAAAACAAAGGGATTTCAGAGAAAAATAGTAGGAATAAAACAAAACTGGTATCTGATTCTGACTAAGAAAAAGATACCAGTTTTGTTGTTGGATATTAAGATAGGATAAGCTGGTTATTTTATTTATTTTGCAGGATAGAATCCGCTTGGTGCATCATTCAAGTTGATCATGATGTTCTTTGTCTGGCTGTAAGCATCCAGAATAGCCTTGTCATTTTCACGACCGATACCGGACTGTTTGTAACCACCGAATGGAGCTCCTTCCGGAATCTGATTGTATGTATTGACCCACATACGGCCTGTCTCGATGCTTCTTGCAACGCGGAGTGCACGGTGGATATCCTTGGTCCATACAGCACCGCCAAGTCCGTAAGTAGACTGATTTGCCAGGGCAATGACTTCGTCCTCTGTCTTAAATTTGATAACAACAGCAACCGGTCCGAAGATTTCTTCCTGAGCTACACGCATATCGTTGGTAACGTTTGTAACCAGTGTCGGCTGAACGAAACTTCCTTTGTCGCAGCCGTTTTCTGTATAGTAGTCACCGCCGCATGCGATGGTTGCGCCTTCCTCTTTGGCAATTTGTACATAGGAGAGGATCTTATCTGCCTGACGTCTGTTGATCTGAGCACCCATCTGTGTCTCAGGATTTAACGGATCACCGACATTGATATGCTGGAATGCATTTACCAGTTCTGCAACAAATTTGTCGTAAATATCTTCCTGAACGAATACACGGGAGCCAGCACAGCAAACCTGTCCCTGATTGAAGAGGATACCAAGCTGTACACCATCGATGGCAGCTTCCCAGTTGCAGTCGTTGAAAATGATATTTGCGCTCTTGCCGCCAAGTTCCAGAGTAGCCGGAATTAGTTTATTGGCTGCAGCCAGAGCAACGTCTTTACCAATTTCAGTAGAACCTGTGAAAGCAAGTTTGCACAGATCCGGGTGATCCAGCAGATACTGTCCGGATTTTCCACCGGTGCCTGTAATCAGGTTTAATACACCTGCAGGAAGCAGATCCTGGATCAGTTCGGTAAATACAAGCATGCTGAGGGATGTTGTGGATGACGGTTTGAATACAATACAGTCACCTGCTGCGATGGCCGGTGCAAGCTTCCATGCTGCCATCAAAAATGGGAAGTTCCACGGAACGATTTGTCCGACAACACCGATCGGCTCACGGAGAACCAGACTCATCATACCTCCGTCCAGAATTGAAGCAACACCTTCATCTGTGCGGATCAGACTTGCGTAATACCGGAAGTGGCGAATGGAGTATGGAACATCAATTGCCATTGTCTCACGGATTGGTTTTCCGTTATCCATGGTCTCGACCTTTGCCAGCCATTCCTGATTTTCTTCTACGCGGTCAGCAATCTTATCAAGGATTGCGGCACGTTCTTCTTTTGTGGTTTTTTTCCATTCCGGAAATGCTTTCCATGCTGCTGCTACAGCTGCATCCACGTCTTCTTTGGTTGCCTGTGCGCATTGTGCCAGAACTTCGCCGTTTGCCGGATTCGTGCTTTGGTAGGTCACCCCGTCAGATGCCGGACGCCATTCTCCACCGATAAATAATCCATAGTTTTCTTTTAACTGATTGTTACAACTCATAATATATACCTCCTCGTATAATAAGCCTATCCCCGAAATATACAGGGGGTAGCTTATTCTTTTTTTGTATAGAGGAATCATTCTTCTGGAGGTTCTCTCCCTGATCTCATCCCCTATACAG
>CAVKTR010000144.1:0-4785 GCA_963659325.1 Dysosmobacter segnis | reverse complement strand
CGATAAAAAAATCCATAAAATTCAGATATGTAGTTGTTGAGTTTAAAAATCCATGATAACATAAGCATAGCAGTTATTTTGTATTGTTTTAGGTTGTCTTGTGGTGATTCAACAATAAAACATATATAAAAAAACTGCTACTTTTATTTTAAAAAAAATAAAATTTCAAGAAAAAAGTAGTGGTTTCACGTACTTAGAGCTAGCCGCCGCGCTAGCGGCTTGGTACAATGAGCGCAAACGAGTCAACATGCTAGTATGATTGACGAGTGGCGAATGGTGCTCATGAACTGTTTTTGTTCATGAGATACTTATGTCATTACAGTTGCGATGATCTTTTTCAAAAAACACATCGCCATACATAAGGAGGATATGTAAGATATGAAAAAATTCATTCAGGAATTCAAAGAGTTTGCCTTAAAAGGCAACATGATGGATCTTGCCATTGGTATGATCATCGGCAGTGCATTTACCGGCATCGTAAATTCTCTGGTAAATGACATCATCAATCCGATTCTCGGAATTTTTACAGGAAAGATTGATTTTTCCAATCTGTTTATCACCCTGGACGGTTCCCATTATGAGACGTTAGACGCCGCAGAAAAAGCAGGTGCCGCTGTATTCAAATACGGTTCCTTTATTTCCAACGTGATCAACTTTATCATCATGGCACTGGTTGTATTCTGTATCGTGAAGTTTTTAAATAAACTGCGCAAATCGGCACCGGAAGCTCCGGCAGAACCGACCACAAAACAGTGTCCATACTGTATGTCTGAGATCAATATTGAGGCAACACGCTGCCCGAACTGTACATCATCTCTGATCGATGTAGATGCAGAAGAACTGAAGTAATCATCAGATAACATATGACTCCTGCCTTTTCAGATACTTAGTAATTAAAATATATCTAAGGCAGGGGTCTTAAATTTTTATGATTTTAAATCCAACGCTCTTCCATGAAACTGTTATTCCTGTGAAAGAGACTGACTGGATCTTATGTATTTTTAAGAAATGAGGGCTTGAACTATGTGGGCTTACGAAAGTGTATTTTATCAAATTTATCCATTAGGCTTCTGTGGAGCACCTTTTGAAAACGATGGTGTGCTGACACCTCGCATCCGAAAGGTCACCGACTGGATTCCACACATCAAAAATCTTGGTGCGAATGCCATTTATTTTTCACCGGTATTTGAATCTGACACTCATGGATACAATACCAGGGATTTTCGAAAAATTGATGTGCGTCTCGGCACAAATGACGACTTTGCCGACGTCTGCAGGGCATTACATAAAGAAGGCATCAAAGTCGTATTAGACGGTGTGTTCAACCATGTCGGCCGCGGCTTCTGGGCCTTTCAGGATGTGCTGGAAAAACGCTGGGATTCCCCGTACAAAGACTGGTTTCATATCAGTTTTGACGGCAATTCCAACTACAATGACGGACTCTGGTATGAGGGCTGGGAAGGCAATTATGACCTTGTAAAATTAAATCTCTGCCACCTGGATGTCAAACAGCACATTTTTGACAGCATCCGAAGCTGGGTAGAAGAATTTGATATCGACGGTCTGCGTCTGGATGTGGCCTACTGTCTGGATGAAAATTTTGTCCGGGAACTTAGGGCCTTCTGCGACAGCCTGAAACCGGATTTCTTCCTGGTAGGTGAAATGCTCCACGGCGATTACAACCGCCTGATGAACGATTCCATGCTGCATTCTGCCACAAACTATGAATGTTACAAGGGACTGTTCTCCAGCTTCAACTCCATGAATATGTTTGAAATCGTACACTCTCTCCTGCGTCAGTTTGGTCCGGAAAACTGGACACTTTACCGCGGCAAACATCTGCTCTGCTTTGTAGACAATCACGATGTCAGCCGTATTGCCAGCAATCTGACCAATGAGCACCATCTGCCACTGATCTATGCCCTCTGTTTTGGTATGCCGGGTATTCCATGCGTTTACTATGGCAGTGAATGGGGTGCAAAGGCAAACAAAAGCGAAGGCGATCCAGCTTTACGCGCCTGCTTTGAGGCACCGATAGAAAATGATCTGACTGCATGGATTTCCAAACTTGCTGCTGCAAAAAAAGCAAGCAACGCATTAAATTACGGTGATTTCCGCTCCGTAGTTCTGACAAACCGCCAGTGTATTTTTGAGCGTAAAACAGATTCCGAGCGTGTTTTCGTTGCCATCAATGCAGACGGCGAACCATACACTGCTCATTTTGATGCCGGATGCGGTACCGCTGTTGATCTGATCACCGGAAATCCACACGATTTTGGTGGTGGCAGTGACCTTCCACCGTACAGCGCATTTTTCTGGAAATGTGAGTATTAAATATCACGTACATTAATAGTCAAAAGACAGATTTGATTCTATCGAATAATAGAAACAGATCTGTCTTTTTATTATTTTTCAGTTTCTGTAAATTATTTTTATGAAAAAAACTTCCACTTCATCAGTCTGTCCCCTTCATACTCGACTTTTAACGAAAAAAATGATGGATTTCCGGACAACAGACGTTCCAAAAACAAATGGTCACCTTCCCAGGTTGGAAGTGATAACACTTTTTCCTTATCCACCCATTCCAGCGTTCCCTCGTTACACTCAATTAAATTGCCCTCAAATTCCGTTGCCGTAAAAAGATGCATATATTCATCTTCCCATTCATCGGAACAGAACGTCACAATTCCACGAAACTGGTACTTTGTCAGCGTCAGTCCCGTTTCTTCTTTTACTTCACGGATCACACACTCATCCGGTGACTCTCCTGCTTCAAACTTCCCACCGACACCGATCCACTTATCGTGATTTTCGTCATTTTTCTTTTTCGTACGATGAAGCATCAGATATTTTCCATCTTTTTCTATGTAACATAAAGTTGTAAGACGCATATATATTCCACCTTTTCACATTTTTAAAAATTTAAACATTTACGCTTTCATCTAATTTTCATTTTAATCATACATTTTCTATATTTTAAATTTTGCAAATATCTTCTTCCTGTATAAACTATCAGAAATAACCTTTTTGATATCTTCTTGACAATTCTGTTCCATTAATTTATCAATCAATTTTTCCATTCGTTCTTCCCCTTTTTCGATTCCCTGTAGCATTGCTCTATCTTCAATTTCCTGTCCCAAATTACACATAATTGTCATCTCCTCCTCTGCCTTTTTCTCTGTCTCCCCTTTTCCTATTGCTTTTTGTTCATCATTTGGAATATACTCGATATATGAGCTTCCGAATTTCTGAAACCTGATGGTTATAAAGATACTTGTACCGTTATGCAGAATCATAACTGTGTGCATTTAGGATAGCACAAAAGAATAGACGTTGCAACTATTTTTTTATTTGAATTTATAACTCAAAATATTACAGTTCACTCGCGCCATTCGCAAATCACCATCTCGGACTTCTTCGTAGCTTTTTCTCATAAAAAGGCGCTCCCTTTGTCATTATGTATCCAGATAATTTCTCATGCAAGCATGATCATTACCTGACTACATGTGATAAGTGAACTGTAACCTACTATTAAAAATTTAAGGAGATAATCATATGACACACGCACTTGTCCTTCTCTGCGGGGGACTCAGCACACGTATGGGAACAAACAAGGCTTTTCTGCCTTTTGGTGAATACACTCTGATTGAATATCAGGTGCGCCGCTTTCGCCCGAATTTTGAAAAAATATATTTATCCGTTCCGAAAATGACGGATTTCTGGATGAATCTGGCAAAAGAACTGGATTGCCAGGCCATTCCTGACCGCGTTGAAAAAATTGGTCCACTGGGTGGATTATACAGCTGCCTTTCTGCTGTTTCTGAAGATTTGCTGTTCTTCACACCGGTAGATGCACCATTTACAAGCACAGATGCCGCCCTTATATTATGCCAGACGTTGGAACAATCTATTGACACCGATCCAGAAAAGTATGCCTGTGTACTTGAGCATCCAACCCGTGGCAAACAGCCACTTTCCGCTGCCTACGCAAAAACATGTCTCCCAAACATTGAGTGCATGATACAGGAGGAAAACTATCGCCTGCGTCAGCTTCTGACGCCGGAACACACCATCATTGCTGACATTCTTGTTTCACAGGAGCATTTTTATAATATGAACGACATGCCGTCCTACTATCATGCCCTGCAGATGCTGGCAGAAAAACAGCCTGCACTGTTTCCTGCAGATTTTGTTCCGCAAACAGAACAGACGATTCCTTATGTCTCATTCTCTGCAAAATCAGGCACCGGAAAAACAACCTATCTCGAAAAACTGGTTGCCTGTCTGAAAGAAAAAGGACTTCGCATTGCGCTGATCAAACACGATGCTCACGGTTTTGAAATTGATCAGCCCGGAAAAGACAGTTATCGTCTGCGAAAAGCCGGTGTGGATACCATGATCTTAACCGGACCCGAACAGACCGTGCAGATGAAAACACATACTACCGGAGAACCTTCACTGAAACAGTTGCTTTCTGAAATCCACGATGTAGACCTCATTTTAATTGAAGGCTACAAATTTGGTGATCAGCCGAAAATCCAGTTACTCCGCAAGGGTTATAATGAGACACCGGTTGGCAATCTTGAAAATACCATCGCGTATGTTGCTGATTTTCCGTATGAACCTGTGCCAGAAAATCTACCGGTCTTTAATCTAAATAAACCAACGGAATTGGCGGAATTTTTGCTTTTCCGCTATATCTATAGCAAACCTCTTATATAATGCATCCTCTTTACAGCAGTGGTAAAATATAGTGTAGGAGATGATATTATGCTACACAATGAA
>CAVKTR010000143.1:0-4911 GCA_963659325.1 Dysosmobacter segnis | reverse complement strand
TGCAGGTATCACTATGATCTTCCTCCGGGCTTCTGCTGTCGCGGATCGCTCTGGCTGTATCCGGATCCAGAGCACACGCATACTGCGCTTCCCAGTCAAGTTTCTGGCGCGCCTCTGCCATCTTGTCGTCGATGTCGCGGGCTCCCGGAACACCTTTTGCGATATCAGCCGCATGTGCTGCAATCTTGGAGGCGATGATTCCCTGTTTTACATCATCAACGTTTGGCAGTGCCAGATGCTCCGCCGGAGTCACATAACACAGGAATGCTGCACCGTTCATGGCTGCCACAGCACCGCCGATGGCACTTGTGATATGGTCATAACCCGGTGCGATATCGGTTACGATCGGTCCTAATACATAGAACGGTGCGCCCATGCAGATGCTCTGCTGCACTTTCATGTTTGCGGCTACCTGATCAAGCGGCACATGTCCCGGACCTTCCACCATAACCTGTACATTGTGCGCCCATGCTCTCTTGGTCAGCTCACCAAGTCGTACCAGTTCCTCAATCTGGCATACATCTGTGGCATCTGCCAGACAACCTGGTCTGCAGGCATCACCCAGAGAAATGGTCACATCGTATTCCTCGCAGATATCAAGGATTTCATCGTAATACTCGTAGAACGGATTTTCCTCTCCGGTCATGCACATCCATGCAAATACCAGACTTCCGCCACGGCTTACGATATTCATTTTACGTTTATGTTTTTTGATCTGTTCAATAGTCTTTCTTGTAATTCCACAGTGGAGTGTCACAAAATCCACTCCATCTTCGGCATGCATCCGAATCACATCAACGAAATCTTTGGCAGTTAATGTTGCCAGATCTCTCTGATAATGGATGACACTGTCGTATACCGGAACCGTACCGATCATTGCCGGACATTCGCTTGTCAGCTTTCTTCTGAATGGCTGTGTATTTCCGTG
The DNA here is from genome assembly GCA_963659325.1 of Dysosmobacter segnis. Lineage (GTDB taxonomy): Bacteria > Bacillota > Clostridia > Lachnospirales > Lachnospiraceae > Eubacterium_I. Next base: position 3,983 of record CAVKTR010000143.1, on the reverse strand, counting down.
GCTGGACAGATCCATGATCGCCTCAGCGCCCAGATTTACCGCACTCATTACTTTCTGCATCTCGATATCGTAATCTTTGCAGTCTCTGGATACTCCCAGATTTACATTGATCTTGGTACGCAGCATGCTGCCGACTCCCTCCGGATTCAAGCAGGTATGATTCCTGTTTGCGCAGATGGCTACTTTGCCCTCTGCGACCAGCTTCATCAGCGCCTCGGACGTCATATGTTCTTTCTTCGCAACTGCCTCGATTTCCGGTGTTACGATTCCTTTTCTTGCTGCGTCCATCTGTGTTGTGTAATTTCTCATGATATTATTCTCCTTCTTTCTCACAACATTTTTCTTATGCGACAGAAGGTGGTGCCCCCAATCTGCCGCCATGCATTACCTTTTACAGCATATTTTCCTGTTTTTATTGGCTTATTTTTATTTCTTTTTTAGCCGGATGTCTGTACGCATTGATCACGCCGCCTTTTTGCAGCGCTGTTACCAGAAAATATGCCAAAATACTTCCTGCAACTGTGGAAACAAGAAATGGCACAATATATACAAACAAACCGCCCGGATTCAATCCCATAAACAGTTTTGCAACCGGATAAGCTGCAAGTCCGCCAAGGATTCCTGTTCCGGATGCCTCTGCGATACAGGTCAGCCACAGTTTTTGGAATGCCATGTAAGCCAGACCACAGCATAATGCGCCGATCATACTTCCCGGAAATGCCATCAGGCTTCCCAGTCCCAGAAGATTACGGAGCAGGCTTGCACAAAATGCAATGCCGACACCCCATCCCGGACCAAGTACAACCGCTGCCAGAATATTTACCATATGCTGAACCGGTGCACATTTGCTTCCAAAAACCGGAAAACTGAGCAGACTTCCGACAACTGCAACTGCTGTCAGTACTCCTGCCATCGCCAGTTTTTTCACTGTGTCATTCTGTTTCATTTTCTCTTAACCTCCTTTTTTTATGTTGTGTATTTATTTTTTATTGCAAAACCGTGATCCATCGGGCCGCTTCCTGCACCCAGATTTAACATGGCTTTCAATGCCCCTGAAATATATTCTTTTGCGCGCTCCACCGCTGCCTGCAGATCGTAACCTTTTGCCAGATTGGATGCGATTGCAGAAGAAAGTGTGCATCCGGTTCCGTGGGTGTTTGGGTTATCGATACGCTTTCCCTCGAACCAGTGATATTCACCCTCTGCAAAAAGCAGATCATTGGCTGTATGTATCTGATGTCCGCCCTTGCAAAGCACTGCGCAGTCATATTTCTTTGCAATCTGCTCTGCCGCTTTGATCATATCCTCTGCACTTTTGATCTCCATGCCTGTCAGCACTTCTGCCTCCGGAATGTTCGGTGTCAAAACAGTAGCAAGCGGAAATAATTTCTGTTTTAAAGTATCAATGGCATCTTCGCTGATGAGACGCGCACCGCTGGTTGCCACCATCACCGGGTCAACCACGATATTTTTTGCCTGATAATGCTTCAGTTTTTCTGCAATCACACAGATCAGCTCTTTTTCGGAAACCATGCCGATTTTAACTGCATCTGGGAAAATATCGGTAAAAATACAATCAAGCTCCTGTCCTAAAAACTCCGGCGTTGCATTTAAGATTCCTGTGACACCGGTCGTGTTCTGGGCTGTCAGGGCAGTGATCGCGCTCATGGCATATACGCCATTTGCCATCATTGTCTTGATATCCGCCTGGATACCGGCGCCTCCACTGGAATCACTTCCGGCAATCGTTACTGCTGTTCTCATAAACTTCTCCAATACTTTCTAAACTCATTTAATGTCCGCAAATATAGTTCCCCTGTCTGGCGCACGCCTTCCTGATCCGTCTCCCCATCGGCATCGTATACGCCAATGGCCCGAAATCCCGCATTTTTTGCAGTTTTCAATGCGTAGAGAGAATCTTCGAAAACCAGTGTTTCTTCCGGTTTTGTGCCAAGACTTTCTGCTGCCAGCTGATAGATCAGCGGAGTGTGTTTGCTCTCTCCCACTTCTCCGGTGGTATAAATCTGCTGCAGATAATCAAGCAAACCGATTCGCTGCAACGCTTTCGTCACATGCTCCCGCGGACTGGAAGTTGCCGCGATTATTTTTACATTGTGATCCTGCAAAAACTGCAACAGTTCTTTTGCGCCTTCTTTTGGCTGCACTTCGTAAAAATAGAAGTCCTGGATCATCTGCTCAATGCCCTTTAAAATTTCCTGCGGCGTATCTGGCAGATGGTACTGCTCCTTTAAATAATCTGCACCCTGCTCCATGCTCATGGAAAACAGAATCTGGCTTAAGCCTTCTTCCGGCTCAATGCCACGTTTTTTCAGATATCGCACTCCAAGATCATTCCAGGCTGACATGGAATCTAATAGCACTCCATCCAGATCGAAAATTGCTCCATGAATACCCGTTTTTTGAGCTTCATCTGTCTGGATTATATTCTTTTGAAGTACATCTGTCTGCGCTGTATCTTTCTGAACCAAATTTTCCTGCATCACACTTTTCTGACTCATGCTTTCACCATCTTCGTAGTTGCAGTTTTCAGATTTTCCGCTGCCTTTTTGATATCCGGCTGTGCATAAATCGCACTGATCACTGCGATACCGCAAATGCCACTTCCTGCCAGTGTAGACACATTTTCCTGTGTAATTCCGCCGATGGCAATGACTGGGATAGATACCGCTTCACAGATTGCTTTCAAAGTCTCATGTGGCACTTCTGTCGCATCATCCTTGGAACCAGTTGGGAATACCGCACCGACACCCAGGTAATCCGCACCATGTTTTTCTGCTAAAATTGCCTGTTCTACCGTCTGCGCTGACACACCAATGATCTTGTCCGGTCCTAACTTTGCCCGGACATCCCCGGCTTCCATGTCGCTCTGTCCCACATGCACACCGTCTGCGTCCATCGCCAATGCGATGTCCACATTGTCATTGATGATAAATGGTACGTTATACTCACGGCAAAGCGCCTGCAGATCCTTTGCTTCTTCCATAAAATGCGCTTCATCCAACTGTTTTTCTCGTAACTGTACAAAGGTCACTCCGCCGTCCAGACTTTCCTTTACAACAGAATGTAAGGTTCTGCCGTTTAACCAGTGACGATCTGTCACCGCATATAAAAGCAGCTGGTCCTTTGTCAATGTATTTCTATCGAATTTCATATTTTGCCCCCTGATCTAACATTTTCGCGCTCATGTTGTAGATAGCATCGATAATGCGGTTGCGGTAGGTGGAATTGCCATCGCCTTCCTGCATATTGCCCCAGCCGATCTCACCGGCAAGTCCCATCACGCAGACTGCCGCGGCTGCCGCTTCCAGTTTGTTGTCCAGATTTGCAGTAATGTACGCGGTCATCACACCGGATAACTGACAGCCGGTTCCGGTAATTTTTCCCATCTCCGGTCTGCCGTTGCGGATGACATAACATTTTTCTCCATCACTTGCCAGATCGATCGCGCCGGTAATGGCCACGATGGAACCGCTCTGTTTTGCAAAATCTTTCACAAATGCAACAGCCTGATCCAACGTTTCCTCTGTCACCGCATCTGCCACGTCCGCATCCACTCCTTTCGTGGTACCGCTGCCGGAAGCCAGTGTCTTAATTTCGGAAATATTTCCCCGGACTACTGTCGGATGTAACGTATCCATCAATTCAATGGCGGTGTTTGTACGAAGTGCGGATGCGCCTGCGCCAACCGGATCTAATAAAACCGGATGACCCAGTTCATTTGCACGTTTTCCTGCAAGCAGCATTCCTGCGATCGTGCGCTTATTTAACGTACCGATATTGATATTCAAACCGCCGCAGAGCGTTGTGATATCTTCTACTTCCTCTGCCTCATCAGCCATAATCGGGCTTCCACCGCAGGCAAGCAGTGCGTTTGCCACATCATTGACAGTGACATAATTTGTGACGTTGTGTACCAGAGGTACCTGTGTTCTTACATTTTCCAGACATGTTCCTAACATTTC
>CAVKTR010000142.1:0-4947 GCA_963659325.1 Dysosmobacter segnis | reverse complement strand
TTAAAGTGTGTAAACTTTTATTGGATATTGCTGGACCGGAGGATGAGGTCATTGTAATCCGTGGACTGATGTCTTACAGCGATATTGCGAACTATATTGGCGTTCACAAAGTTACAGTTGGAAGAATTATGTCGATGCTTTACCGAAAGGGATGTATTGTAAAAGAAAGTGATGTAATAGTTGTGCATCCGGAACAGTTGAAACAAATTATAATCGAAGATTCTGACTTTAAGTATTATTAAAGATCCACAGATAGCAGATGGTTTTCGTATGGACGAAAATTTAATATGAGGGCGCCCCCAATTGATTTTGTCTTTCTGGCTAACTAATAGCTCATCAAGAAAGAATCAATTGGGGGCGTTTTTTTCATTGGCCTGTTAAAATATTAATTTATTGTTTGACAGTTGTAAACGAGAAAGGTAATATAGTTATATTATAATTTTTATGCAATGCTACAATAAAACAATATGAGCTGTAGAAGCTTCTTTTTTTTGACGGAAATACTAAATAATAATGGAGTATATTACTCTAGCAATATGCATCTAATAAATCTTTGGATTTATCGGTACAATATGAGTATCATAGACTAGAGGAGAGGTGTATATTACTTGCGTGCAGAGGAGTATATTCCATTGAGGATTGCAGAACTATGTGAAAAGCGAGGATATACAAAGTATCGCTTATCCCAGCTTACAGATATGTCACAGACAGCGTTAGCGAATATTTTAAACAAACGAAGTGTACCGACGGTTGTAACGCTTGAAAGAATATGTGATGCATTTGATATTACATTAGCACAATTCTTTACAGAAAATGGTGACAGATTAAATTTGGCGGAAGATCAAAATGAAATACTTGAAGTTTGGGACGGTCTGGAGTCAAAGGAAAGAGAAATCCTGATGACTTTTATAAGGAGTCTGAAGAGGTAAGAACAGTTCGAAAAAGTTTGGACTGTTCTTATTTTTATGCCTGAAAAAATAAATATTGACAATTTGGACAAAAAGACATGTGCATGCCTGTTCGATATTTGGGGGACAATAAAATTAGGTGACAGGACCGGGGAGGGCAATTATGATGCAAGAAGAACAAAATGTGGAAAAAAGAATAGAAAAATTGAATGCGGTATCCAAAGCACTTTCATCCATTTATACAGGTGTATTTTTTATTGATCTTATAAATGATACCTATGACATAATCAGTGCGCTTAAATTCATCCGTTTCATATTAGATGGAATTACATCTGCACAAGGAGCCATTAATTATGCAATTCAGAAAACAGCTTCACAGGACGACTTATCAGATGTACTTTCTTTTGTGAATTTACATGATCTTTCAAGAAGAATGAAGTCAGAAAGATGCTTGAATATTAATTACAAGGGTACTATTTCCGGATGGGTCAGAGACAGTTTTATTGAAGTAGAACGTGACATCGAAGGAACGTTGACGCAGGTGCTTTATGCGTATCAGGTCATTGATGAAGAAAAGAAAAAAGAAGTGGAACATCTTCAGCAGCTGAGAGATGATTATGCCAAATCAGAGAAAGATAATGAAGACGTAAAACAGTCTTTCGAAAAAGAGAAACTTGTACTTGAAGATACCTTACAGAATGCCAGACTTGCGAATGCCGCAAAAACGTCGTTTCTTGCCAGAATGTCTCATGATATGCGTACTCCAATGAATGGAATTACGGTAGAAATCAACAGGGATGAAAGTACTTTGCAGTATCCGTATTTATTTGGAAGTCCGTTGCATGTACGACAGATTTATATGAATATTCTGGGAAATGCAATTAAATATAACAGAAAGAGCGGAAGGGTTATTTGCAATGTATCCGCTGACAGAATAAATCAGGATCAGGTTCGCTTTACAATGATCATAAAAGATACCGGAATAGGAATGAGCGAGGAGTTTCAGAAACATTTATTTGATCCATTTACACGAGAGCACGAAAAAATGGATGGTAAATATGAGGGAGTCGGTTTAGGCTTAGCTATCGTAAAACAATTAGTTGATAAGATGAATGGAACGATTCAGGTTGAAAGTAAAGTAGACGAAGGAAGTTGCTTTACCGTTGAGATACCTTTCAAATTAGCATCGGAAAATGAAATTGTAAAAGAAGAGCCGGAAGAGACAGGAAACATTAAGGGAAGAAATATCCTCTTGGTAGAAGATAATGAACTCAATATGGATATTGCAGAGATTTTGCTGACAGATGCAGGAGCAAATATTACAAAAGCAGTGAATGGACAGCAGGCGGTAGATATTTTTAGAGAAAATGCCAAATTAGTGTAGTGGTTATTGCGTATGTAAATTAAGGGCCTGGGGCTATTTTTTCTCAGCAAGCGATTGTTAGCTGCGGAGACAAAATAGCCCCAGACCCTTTTAATAACTTAACATTTACAATTTAATTTTTCGCAGAAACCTGCTTCGGAAACGCCTTTTTCGTATAAATGACCATCAGTACCGCACCAATGAGCCAGGAAATCGGATATACCATATACACACCATCAATGGTCGGAATATGCGGCACAGCCAGCTGAATCCATACGACACGATACACACACAGTGAAATCAGGATAATAACCATCGGCGGCACGGATTTTCCGATTCCGCGGATCGCTCCTGCCAGACCATGCATGATGGCCAGCATAAAGTAAAACGGGCAGAAGTACCACATGGCGCGGACACCATATTCAATTACTGTCGGATCCTTGGAAAATACGCCAATGATCGGATGTGAAAACAGTAATAAAATACAACCGATACAGATACAGTAAATCACGCCCATGGCAACGGTGACACGCATGCCTTTTCGCACACGGTCAATATTTCCGGCACCATAATTCTGACCGGCAAATGTGGTAGCCGCCATACTGAAACTCATAACCGGCAGAATATTAAATCCGTCGATTTTAATGTAAGCCGCAAATCCCGCCATAGCCAGCGCACCGTAGCTGTTGACACTGGACTGAACCAGCACGTTTGCAAAAGAAATAACGGTATTCTGGATGGCTGTCGGTACACCAACCTGAATGATACGAACAGCCACGTCTTTGTGGATCCGAATTTTTCTCAATGCTACTTTGTAGCTTTCATCTACCCGCATCAGATACAGCATACACAGAACGGCGGAAATCACCTGACTGATATCCGTCGCAATGGCTGCACCGGCGATTCCCATTTTTAACACAGGGATAAATAAAAGATCCAGCACAATATTTGTAAAAGAAGCAATGGCGAGGTAGAGCAGGGAACGCTTGGAATTACCAACCGCATTCAAAATACCGCTGGCCATATTATAAAGTACACTGAAGAGCAGCCCTGCAAAATACAGTCTTAAATAAATAACGGACTGCGGCATAACATCATCCGGTGTTCCCATCCAGCGCAGAATCTGCGGGGAAAGTGTGACACCGAGTACGGTCAGCACGATACCAAGGATCAGCGCGATGGCCAGAGCAGTATGTACGGACTCATGAATGCCTTTTTTATTTTGTGCACCGATAAACTGTGAAACAATGACACCGGCGCCGGCTGCGGCACCCATACTGAAGGAAATCAGCAGACTGATCAGAGAAGAACTGGAACCAACGGCCGCCAGTGCTTCACTTCCGAGAGAATTTCCAACGACGATGGAATCCACGGTGTTGTATAACTGCTGAAGCATATTTCCGAGAATCAGCGGAATGGAAAAAAGTAAAATGTGTTTCCAGATCGTACCTTCTGTCATCAGGGTAGAACCGGATGATTTTCTTTTATGTAGAGCAATTCCCATATCAATTCCTCCTATAGTTATTCACCAGGCCTCACATGTGTTCGACTTGAATGAAGATAAGTTTTTTATCTGTGAATTAGTTAACAGCGATAATTTACATTATAACGCTACTTATTTACAGGAATCAATATGAAAATAGAAGATGCAAAATGAATGGAAGACAGAACAGGGTGGCGTAGATGGTAAATCTTCACAGAAAACCAGCTTTATGATTGTCCGTTTCATTGACTTTTTAAGATGCCTGTGATACGCTTAATTACTAGGAAAAAAGAACTGTTGAGGCTTTTTAGTAGAGTATTATGCGAGCAGAACTGTTGGAAAGAATACAACAGTAAGACGGTAGAGCAATTTTCGTCGTGGCTGTGAGCATAGCCCGCCTCTGGGAGTGTGTTTGAGCACGCCGGGTTTGCGTGTGAGTTCGCGGGAAGAGGCGGAAATAAGCGGCGCAACAGACACAGAAAATTGTTCGTGTCTACGGTTGTATTCTTTCCAACAGTTCGTCCGAAAAATACCAAAAAGGAGTGATTTGATTATGTGTAAAACCTGCAAAGGAAAATATTATATGACCACAGCGATTGCCTACACTTCCGGCAAACCGCACATTGGAAACACTTATGAGATCGTACTGGCAGACAGTATTGCCCGTTACAAACGTCAGGAAGGCTATGACGTATACTTCCAGACCGGAACCGACGAGCATGGTCAGAAAATCGAATTAAAGGCAGAGGCAGCCGGCATCACACCAAAGGAGTATGTTGACAAAACTGCCGGAGAAGTAAAACGTATCTGGGATCTGATGAATGCTTCTTATGACAACTTTATCCGTACAACCGATGAGGATCATGAGAGACAGGTACAGAAAATCTTCAAAAAACTGTACGATCAGGGAGATATTTACAAAGGATATTACGAAGGAATGTACTGCACACCATGTGAGTCTTTCTTCACAGAGTCTCAGTTAGTAGACGGCAAATGCCCGGACTGCGGCCGTGAGGTTCAGCCGGCTCAGGAGGAAGCATATTTCTTCAAAATGAGCAAATACGCTGATCGTCTCATCGACTACATCAATACTCATCCGGAGTTCATTCAGCCGGTTTCCAGAAAAAATGAGATGATGAACAACTTCCTGCTTCCGGGTCTGCAGGATCTGTGTGTATCCAGAACATCCTTCA
>CAVKTR010000141.1:0-5137 GCA_963659325.1 Dysosmobacter segnis | reverse complement strand
GTTTTTCTTCGCCCTCTTCCTCATGGATTGCACTGAGAAGCATTCCACAGGATTCGATTCCCATCATGGCTCTTGGTGGCAGGTTAGTGATTGCAATTAAGGTTTTTCCAACCAGTTCTTCTGGCTCGTAATAAGCGTGAATACCGCTTAAAATAGTACGATCTACGCCTGTTCCGTCATCCAGAGTAAACTGTAACAGCTTCTTGGATTTCTTAACTGCTTCACAAGCTTTTACTTTTACAGCTCTGAAATCTGACTTGCTGAAAGTATCGAAATCAACCATTTTTTCAAATAATGGCTCGACTTTTACCTTAGAAAAATCAATCTTCTCAACCGATTTTTCTGCCTCTGCTGGTGCTGCTACGGAAGACTTGTTTGCCTTCTTATCAGCATCCAGTGACTTCATTGTCGGGACTCATGTACTGAAGTCTTCCACGATTATCCTTTTTCCTCTATAGAGTACCATATATGTCCAAGAATCAGTTTTTTAATTCTTCCACTGAAGTCCATCAGGCTCCAACTCGGTATAGTCAAATTTGTGGTACAAAATTTTTTTCGGAAAACGGGAATCCATTAAGCGTCATCAACGGTTTTTCCCATTTTTTCATTGTATGGATCTGTCCATCAAGCGTCAAGACACATCACTAATTATATTATAATCTTTCCGCGGAGATTTGCAACAATTTCCTGTTTTTTCTCCTGTGTTGCTTCCGCATATACATCCATCGTCGTTGTAATATCCGCATGTCCCATTATACTCTGGATCACCTTTAAGTTTGACTCATTCTCACACAATCTTGTACAGAACGTATGTCTCAGATGATGCGCCGAAAAATGCGGGATAATAAGAGGCTCTCTGTCTTCTTTCTCCGCTTTTTCAATCTCTTCCGTATTGTATGCATTCCTGGCTCTTTCGATTGCATGGTTTATGGCATTCGGTAAATATGCGGTTCCTGTTGCTGTCACAAAAATAAAATTTGAATATCCTTCAATCTCTTCTGAGCAGAAGCCAATGCATTTTTGAAGTTCATATTCATCCAAAAATGCTTCATACACTTCATCTATCATCGGGATCGTCCTTCGTCCTGAAATCGTTTTTGGCGTTGAGATATGCTTCATGGATTTTCCGTTTTCATCCGGCCGGTATACCAATGTATGATTCACACTGATAATCCTCTTTTCGAAATCCACGTCATCCCATCGAAGTCCGATGCATTCTCCAATTCTCATTCCGGTTCCCAAAAGAACTGTAATAATCGGAACCCATCCCTGATATTCCCGATGTGCTTTCAGATAATCCATAAAGGCTTTCTGCTGGGGAATCGTAAGGGCATGTCTTGGATCATGTTCCCAGATATGACTTTTCTTAATTTCCCTCATCACACCTTCTGTCGGGTTCTGCCGAATCAGTCCATCTCTTACAGCCATCTGAAATGCCGGATGAAGCTGCGTATGAATACCATCCAGAGTTTTTGCTTTCATTTCATTATTCAGAATCATCTGGTAATAGAATTTTTTCACATCAGAATACTTGATCTTTCCGATAAATCTTTTCCCAAATGTCGGTCTGACAAAATGATTGTACATATACAGGTAATTTACCCTGGTAGACTGTTTTAAATCATACTTCTGCTCAATATATTTGTCATATAACTGGTTCAGTGTCATCCGGTCTGCCAGCTGCGGATCTAATCCATCTTCCTTATCACGGATAATCTTTCTTTCTATTTTTCTCAGTTCAACTAATGTTTTTGCGTAGACGGTCCGTCTGTTTCTTTCCAGATCTGTATAAGAATAGGAATAACGGCCATCCTTTCTTTCACTCTCACCGGTCCGCAACACATAGCCCCGGCTGTCTTTTCTTGAATTTGCCATTCTTTCACCTCACAAATAATGTGAGGAGCATCTGAATTGTGCTTATCCTGCCTGCATAATAGCTGCAAGTCCTTCTTAAGCACCTGCTATTTGTAATTCATTTCTTACTCTTCTATTATACAGTTTATCCATCGATAAGTCAGCAATTTTCTGCTCCTCAACGTATTTCATAGATTGTCTTTACAGTTCATCTCGAAAGTTCTCAAGATACTCGTCAATCAGTTCCGTATTGATCAGAACGATCCGCTTCACATGGTAGACGGCCTTCGCATCTTTCGCCAATTCCTGGAACGTATGAACTCCCATGGAATATAGTTTTGCTCCTTCCTCATACCGGACAAATTTCTTTCTTCCGGTCTGCACCAGTTTCTCCAATTCTGGAATTTCTTTTCTTACTTTAGGCATAAAAAATCCTCCTTCTCTTGTACATAAAAAATTATCTTTCATATATACAAAAGAAAGAGGGTAAAAATACAGCCTCTGATATGCAATTTTTTATTTTTATAAATCAAGCAGTGTATATTCGCCTTTCGGGATCTTATCTCCATGCATTTTCTTTCGATGACCACATCCCAAAAAATTCATCTTCTTGCAGTAGTGCTCCGTACACTGGGCCGATAAACCGGTAAATCTGTACCAGTACAGAAGAAAAATCAGGCTTTTCAAGTCCTGGTCCGGGATTGTAATTATTCCATAGTTTTTGAAGAAATTCATTCTGATCAAATGTTCTTATCTGTTCCATGCTATCTCTCTCGTATGGCGTTCCTCTATGCTGCAAGGTTTCAAAAATTGCTTCCTGCAACACCCTGCCTTCAAAATCAAATACCTGCGACCAGTAATAAATATCATAAAAATCTTTCATCCTACTGGAAGCGGTCATTCTCTTTAAGATGGCATCAAATTTCTCCGCCATTGTGCTCTCCAAAGAATATGTATAAATATTGGGTTCCTTAAAACCCTCCAGCCTGGTTGTCACAGTTCTCTTGACTGCACCAGGTATTATCACATCATCCACGCCAATATCAACAGAAAATGGGATTCTCACATTTTTGATATGAGCCATCAAATTTATACCTATACCGGGATACTTCTTCTCTGGAGTAATTTCCCTCGTTCCCAGCACTTCCATAGTAATAAAATCATTGTAAGTTTCCGTTTGACAAATTTCCTCCATGATTGTTTCCATCCCAGCCACATCATTTGACATTCTTCTTAGCATGAAATCAATATCCATAGTTGGTCTGCCCTCATAATTTGAAATAGTGTATAAGAACATTCCACCTTTCAAAACAAGGTTCTCTGCATATCTTGACATTTCAAGCTTACGAAGAAATTCTTCCTGTGCAAAAAGCTGTAGACAAGTCTGATAATTGATTCCTGTTTCTTTCGCCTGTTTCTTTAATCTGGCGAGCACAGATGCTCCCATATCTTTTATTTCTTTTACAGCCATACTCCAATCACCCTTCTTGCTTTCTTTTCTACGCCAAGCTTTGAGGCATACATCATTAGTTTCGCAGCATCCTTTTCCTTATCAGTAATATACCTTTGGATTACAGTATTAAACACCTCTCCATCCATCGTATTAACATGACGCAGACAATCACAGACAACTCGCTCTCTGTCATAGATTTTTACAGCAATTCCATCTATATTTCCTTCGCTCACACCAATATTTAATCTATAAGCCTCAATAAAATGCGGTTTTATGATAGGAAAATCTAGCTTGAATTTATTTCTTGCTGACTTATTGTCCACAGCTATATGCCAGACTCCTGGTACACGATCCGTATAACCATAATACATTGCAGCTGACATGTCACAGATAATAGCCTTAGGAAACAGCGACGTTATTACTGACACTTCTGTAAAAGCCTTTTCATCCTGCCACTGATAATAACCATACTTAATCTTCTCTACTCTTCCTTGTTCTATTAGATTTTGAAGCATCTGATAAGATATACCTTCCCTTGTAATTTCGCAAGTACGCATTATTCCGCCATATCGTCCAAATATTGATTCATAATTCATAACCGTATTCATGCACATCACCTCAAACAACTTCATACAATTTCTCGATACTTTTTGTATCAAGTTCTATTATACACGAATAGTTCAAAAAATCAACTTGATACAAAAAGTATTATGTTTTTGTATCAAGTTCTAAAAAAATCTAGGACTTCTGCAGATTCGAAAAAATATTTTTTATAATTTCAGCTTTGTGTCACCAGTGGTGTCACAATTTATTTTTTAGATTATTTTCACTCACACCCTGTATTTTTCCCCTCCATCTTTTGTATATATGAGAGGGTTTGTAGACACAGAGCAAGATCCACCCATGTTTAACAGTATTGCCGTCTGGCATCCTGTTGCTCTATGGGGTTTATCTTGATGGGGATCTCCCCATACCCTTTCAGTACCAGACGTTTCATTCGTCTGGTGGTTCCGCCCGAAGGCGTTCACAGCACTATTTCTAATATCGGAAGGGACAGCCGATATTGAAATAAGTGGACTCCCGGAGGGAGGAATATTCTCAGTAGAAGGAGGAATATGAGAACAGAAAACAAAGATAAAGAATTAAACCGGAGGCATTTTATAGGTGTACGTCTTACAGATGTCGAGCTGAATTTATTAGATCAGGGAGCTGCATGTTTTTCAATCAGTCGCTCCGAATATGTAAGGAAGCTTCTTTTAGAAAAGCAAATTTATCATCAGGTGGAAGTCGTTGCAGACATGAATGATCTCAAAAAACTGGTCAGCGAATATGGAAAGATCGGATCGAATCTCAATCAGATTGCCAGATATTTTAACACTGGAGGCTCCCGGTCTCTTGCTGTAGAAAATGAAATTCATCAATGCATTGCTGACTTATTCCAGCTAAGAAAAGAAGTGCTGAAACTGGCAGGTGGTAAGAATGGCAATCGTAAAACATATTAAAAGCAGAAATGCAAATTACTCAGATGCCATTAATTATCTTCTGTTTGAACACGATGAAAAAACTGGGAAAAAGATTGTTGATGAATCTGGCCGGAGCATCCTTCGAAAAGAATTTTATATGGATGGACTGAACTGTGATCCGATGTCTTTTGATAAAGAATGTGAGCTGACAAATATACATTTTCATAAAAATCGGAGACGTTCTGATATCAAAAGTCATCACTATATCATCAGCTATGATCCTGCCGATGTGACAGAAAACGGACTTACCGGAAAAAGGGCACAGGCTATCAGTATGAAGCTTGCGAAGCAAATGTTTCCAGGATAT
>CAVKTR010000140.1:0-5210 GCA_963659325.1 Dysosmobacter segnis | reverse complement strand
TGTCTGTCTGGATTTTTGTTCCAGATTGTCCCTTTTACACAGACAAACAAGAATTTAAATCATTGGAAACACAATCTTAATCTCCGTTCCCTTTCCAAGTTCACTTTCAATCTTGAGTTCCGCCTTATGCATCACCGCAATATGCTTTACGATTGCAAGCCCAAGTCCGGTTCCACCGGTCTGTTTTGACCGGCTTTTATCCACACGATAGAATCGTTCAAAAATCCGTTCCTGATCTTCCTTCGACACTCCGATTCCGGTGTCTTTTACAGAAACATATGGATGTCTCTCTTCTTCCCCGATGGTGATATTCACAGAACCACCAACACGATTATAACGAATTGCATTATCACACAAGTTAAAAATCAATTCATCCATCATACGGCGATTTGCCTGGATCACTTCACTTTGTCCTTTTACCCGAACAACTACCTTATGTTTATTCGCCTGCATTTCCAACATATCCTGACAATTTAATGCCATCTCATACAAATCTACAGCTTCCGTATCCACACATTCTTCCACAGAATCCAGCTGTGACAGACGCAAAATATCATTGATCAGTGTCAGCAGTCTCTGGGAACTTTTATGGATTTCTCCGGCAAATCGTACCGTATCTTCCCCCTGCGCAATCCCAGACTCAATCAGTTCCGCATAGCCGGAAATAGAGGTCAGCGGTGTTTTCAACTCATGAGACACATTTGCTGTAAATTCCTGACGCATCTTTGAGTTTCGCTTGAGCTCCCGGTGCTGCTGGTTAATTGTCTCTATAAATGGCTGAATTTCCGGATATGTCTGCATCTCATTTACTTTTTCTACATCTACTGCCAGCATTTCAATCGGTTCAATAAAACGCTTTGTCATAAAATGCCCCATGATCAGACACAACACGAATATGCCCGCAAAAATTGCAATACTTTCCGGAATCAGATAGCAACTCATTTTTGCCACATATGGTATATCTCTGGATACACGGATAATACAGCCATTATCCAGTTTTTCTGCATAATAAAAGGAGAACGTGCCAATGGTATTGGAACGCCTTGTTGCCTTTCCTTCGCCATCTTTCAATGCCTGCTGAATTTCCGGCCGCTCCATATGATTTTCCATTTTGCTTGCATTGGCTCTGCTCTCATAGAGTACATTTCCATCCGCATCAACAAGCGTAATACGCAGTCCATCTGCATTGGCATCATAATTCTGCTCCAATGTCTCAACAATATAATCTGAGGTTGCAAGTACATGCACGTCCGTCTGAAGATCCTGAAAAATCTGCTTCTGCAGCATGACAAAATATGCCCAGAAGGTCAGTACAATCGTAAGAAAAATTGCCAGCGCTGCAATTCCAACCAAATTTTTGTGAATTTTATTTCTCATACCTTCTGCCTCATTTGTTCATTTCAATTTCTAATATGGTTCAAACTATATCCTACATTTCGTACAGTCTGAATCAATTTACCGGATGTTCCAAGCTTTTGACGAAGCGTTTTTATATGCATATCCAGAGTACGAGACTCTCCAGTGAAATCCATTCCCCAGATTTCTTCCATCAGACGGTCTCTTGTCAGTACAATACCTTCATTCATAATCAGATATTTCAGCAATTCATACTCTTTATATGTCAAATCGCATTTTCCTTGTGCCGTATGTACCTCATGTTTGCTGTCATTCATAGTAATATCTTCAAACTCGTATACTTCTTTTTTCTGGATGGAAGCACTTCTTCTCAATAATGCTTTCACCCTGGAAATCAATTCCATGACACCAAACGGTTTTGTCAGATAATCATCTGCACCAAGATCCAATCCTTTTACTTTGTCCAATTCTGTCGTTTTCGCTGTAACCATGATAACCGGCACAAGCACCGTACTTCGATTCAGACGCATCTTTTTCAGAATCTGTAATCCGTCTTCATCCGGCAGCATAATATCCAGCAAAACCAGATCCGGAATCTGTTCATCCAAAGCAGTATAAAAATCTCTGGCACACTCAAATCCACGTACCTCATAACCGGAATTTTTCAATGCAAAACTTTCAATTTCCTGAATATTCTTATCATCTTCCACAATATAAATCATCATATCTTCCTACCTCATCAACTTTGATTGCTCAATGGCCGTTCTATTCTTTTTTACCAGTTCGACTTAAATTTAACTGATATTATAACCAGAACCCGTAAAATAAAATCATATTCCAAGTAAATTTTATGTAAATTATTTTACATATATGACAATTTACAAGTATGGAAATAAGTCTTCCTTACCACCAATATCTGACTCTACAGGAATTGCGGCAGCCTTATTTTCCAAATCAGATATCTGTGAAATATGGCTTACAGGTCAACCAACGGTCAAACTGGTTTTTTCAGGAATTGACGCATTTTTATCCAATTTTTTTCTACCTGCAGACTTTACAGAAAATATTTACAGCTTTTTTCCCTGTTACATCTATCATGATTTTTCAACAATCGCATCTTCCAGCTCACGGATGATTATTTTCAACGCTTTAATACGCGCATAATATTTATCATTGGATTCCAGAATATGCCATGGAGCATACTCAGTACTTGTCTTTGCGATCATTTCATCCACTGCTGCTTCATACTGATCCCATTTTCCACGGTTTCTCCAGTCTTCATCTGTAATTTTCCAACGTTTTTCAGGCGTATTCTGTCTCTCGTTAAATCGCTCTAACTGCGTATCTTTATCAATTTGTATCCAAAATTTAATGATGATAGCTCCCCAGTCATAAAGTCCTTTTTCAAACTCATTGATCTCACGATAAGCTCTCTTCCAGTCATCCTGTGTGCAATATCCTTCCAGACGTTCTACCATAACTCTGCCATACCATGTCCGGTCAAAGATTGCAATATGACCAGTCTTAGGCAGACGCATACAAAACCGCCAGAGATAATGCCTTGCTTTTGCATTTGGTGATGGACTTGCAATTGGATAAACGTCACATCCGCGCGGATCCAGTGCACCAGCTACACGCTTGATATTGCCTCCCTTTCCAGCCGCATCCCATCCTTCATATGCAATGATCACCGGAATTTTTCTTCGATAAAGTTTATTGTGAATACGTGAAAGCTTTTTCTGACACTTCTGAAGTTCTTTTCGATATTCTTCTTCATCCATTTTCTGATTCAACGGAATTTCACATAATTTTGGCATCTTAAGCAGTGGAAACTCTGACAGCAAAGATGTATCTCTGTCTTTTTCTCCGTCAGATACAGATTTCCGTCCATTTGTATCATTCATTCTTAGCTCAGTTTTGGCATTCTCTTCTCCTGTTATCTTCTTTTTTTCTCCAGTTTCAGGTCTTAGTTTACTTTCTCCACTCAGCGTTTCAGCATGATTGACGACTTCTCCTGACGGTATGTTTGCACCAGACATTTTACCTGCAAGACTCTCCTCCAGAGCATTCACCAGAACAGTCAACACCTGAAGCTGCGCCCATTTTCTATTTCCTGCATCAATCAAATACCACGGTCTTCCTGCCGCCTCATCCTGTGCCATAAACCACTCATACTGTTTCAGGCATTTTTCATAATGTCGGTTCTGCCAGATATCTCGATCCGTTACACGCCAGCTTGTATTTTTATCTGATAAAAGACGCTGCATCCGCTTTCTTTGTTCTTTTTTGTCAATATGGAAGAAAAATTTCAATACAATATATCCGTTGTCTATGAGTTGTCGTTCCATACATTTGACTTCTTGTACTCTCGCTTCATATATTTTGTGTGAAATATCCCCCATAAGCACGGAGCGGTTAAGTTCTTCCATCCAGCCTCCGTCCAGGAACATGAACTTGCCTTCCTCTGGAATCTGTATAAAATATTTATATAAAAATGGACGGCGCTGCTCCTCCTCCGATGGTTTATCCATTGTCTTTACATCATAAAATCTGGGGTCCAGATCTTTGATCACTCTGCTCAATGCCCTGCCTTTTCCTGCAGCATCCCATCCTTCAAATACGATAAGTACAGGTATCTTTTTCTCTTTCAGTTCAAGCTGCAGGACTGATAAACGCTCTTTTGCCTCATCAATCTTTTCTCTGACTGCGTTTCTCTCCGGCTTTTCAAGTTTTACCTTTTCTTTTAACATATATATTCCCCCTCCTTATTCTTTCCTACAGTATAACACATGTCTTTAAATTTTTTCATTATTCCGGAAAATATTTGCAAGAATCGCACCGGAAACATTATGCCAGACACTAAAGACTGCTCCCGGGATGGTTGCCAGCGGATAATTTGCAAAATGAACCATTGCCAGTGATGTCGCAAGCCCAGAATTCTGCATTCCTACTTCTATGGAAATCGCTCGGCATTTCTCTATATCCAGTTTCAGAGTTTTCCCTACTGCATAACCCGCTATATATCCACACACATTATGCAGAATCACAACCGCAATAATCAGCAATCCACTTGTCAGCAGCTTTGCTGAGTTTGCGGAAACAACAGCAGCTACAATCGCCACAATTGCTGTTGTAGAAATCAATGGTAGTATTTCCACAACCTTCTCCGTAAATTTTTGAAAGAAATAATTAATCACAAATCCAAGTGCGATTGGTACAATGACAACCTTTATGATTGAGAGAAACATACTTACCATGTTCACATCTACTTTCTGACCGGCGTAAAGATATGTCAAAAATGGAGTCAGAAGTGGAGCCAGTGCAGTAGACACTGCTGTCATACCGACAGAGAGCGCCACATCTCCTTTTGACAGATAGGTCATAACATTGGATGATGTCCCACCTGGGCAAGTACCAACCAGGATCACGCCAACTGCCAGTTCCGTTGGAAGTCTGAATATTTTTGTGAGGGCAAACGCCAGCAATGGCATAATCGTAAACTGCGCAATACAGCCAATGATTACATCTTTTGGCCGACTGAAAACAACTTTGAAATCATGCGGTTTTAAAGTGAGTCCCATACCAAACATAACAACCCCAAGTAATGTATTTACATATGATGTCTTAATAAACCGTACTGTTTCAGGTGCAAATAATGCCAATATAGCTACAGCAATTACAATTACGGCCATATACTTACTAACAAATTCTGTAATTTTTCTAAATATTTTCATTTCTCAGTCTCCTCGTATAATAAGCCTATCCCCGAAATATACAGGGGGTAGCTTATTCTTTTTTTGTATAGAGGAATCATTCTTCTGGAGGTTCTCTCCCTGATCTCATCCCCTATACAG
>CAVKTR010000139.1:0-5281 GCA_963659325.1 Dysosmobacter segnis | reverse complement strand
GAACTGCTCTTTTTCTCTACTCTGAATCTGATACTTTCCTTATGAATTATAACACATACGTTTAAAAATGATAACTTTGTTTCGCGTTATTGTGTAAATTTGAATTGAAGGTAATGAAGGCACCAGTCATCAATCTTACCTCTGCCGCTAACAATCGCTGGCCGAGGTAAGATTGCCTGCCTGATGCCCATATACGTTTCTCTAAATATATTTTTTATATAGACGTAAATAGCGGGCTCAGAGCAAATTTTTCCTTGAAAGCGATTGTTAGCTGAAAGGACAAATTTGGCTGAGTCCGCTTTCATAATCCTAACGTATAGCCATGTATTTTTAGCTACCCTAAATATAACGTTCTAAACGGCTCCCAAGGCGGCTTAATATTTCATTCGTGATCGTTCCGGCCGCCTCCGCCATATCCGCTGCAGTAAGCGTCTCATTTCCATCCGTTCCGATCAAAGTTACCACATCTCCTGTTTTCACCGTATCTTCTTCCAGCTCACTGATATCGATCAACGCCTGATCCATACAGATTCGTCCCACGATCGGCACTTTTTTCCCATAAACCAGCACCTGACCAACGCCATTTGACAGACAGCGCGGTAATCCATCCGCATACCCTATGGTGATAACGGCGATCCGGCTCTGTTTTTCTGCCACAACTTGTCTGCCGTATCCAGCGGTTTCATCTCAAACATAGCGCAAAGTTCCTCAAAATGCTCACTTCGCTCACCGATACGATGCATTCCCGTGTCCACCGCAATATGTACGTGAATCGGTCTGTCAGACTGATTTAGCTGCTTTGCATAGAAAAAATCTACGACAGTCTGTGTCAGCTGATATGTGTGCAGCAGTTCAAACTGCTCCGGTGCAGTATATCCAAGAATCAGTATCTCACCTGTAATGTCGTTCTCCCGCAGCTCGATTCCTTCCTCTGCACTGGCCACGCAAAAAGCCTGAATTCCAAGCCGGTTCAGTTCCTTTGCCACCAGAACTGCTCCCAAACCATATGCCTGCGCTTTTACGGCCGGCATAAGCTGACACGTATCAGGCAGTAATCGCTGGAACAGACGCACATTATGCTCCAATGCCTTTCGAGCAATTTCCAGCCATGCGCGATGTCCCACCACCTGTGATTTCTTTTCCTGTTGCGGTTCTTTCGCCTGCCATCCAGGTGGAATCAGATATCCATAGCGTGTTTCCTTTTTATTTCTTGTATCTTTTTCAAGTTGTTTCAATATATTATTTCCATCCCTTGATTTTTTGTGAACTGTAACTATTTTTATTTTTCAAATTACTGTACTTTCCTACGAAAGGAACGTCCTTTTTCAATCAACGTTTGAACTATAATTGACAGAATACAGATTCCAATTACGACCGCGATATAATTCAACAGACTGTTTCCACTAATCCCTTTTCCCAGACGGCCTAGCAATGCATGCACCACCACGATCACCGCCGGATGTAAAATATAGATTCAGGTCGATAAGCTGCGCAGTTTTTTTGATGGTTCCTGCGGCTTTGCACAGATCCAGATGTACAAAAATACCATCACGATCGGTAACATTACATACATGCTGTCGTGCCGCTGCCAGTCTGCCGCATGCAGTGCAAATCCTTCCACAGTCATGAGTGCCAAACTGATAAGCAATCCAAGACCCGCACGTTTTTGATTCCATCTTTTTGATTCCAATGCATCCCAGTAAATATCATTTTGCACTGTGTTTTCCTGTTCCACTTTTGCAAACCAGACACCGATCATCAGAAAAATCGGCACCAGAAAAATACCGTTTCTTGTATCTGAGTAAAACTGCTACGGAATAGTTTTTCCCATCCGAATCTGTCTCCCAGAATTTTGCTGCCACATAACGTCCCGTAATGATCAGAAACAATGGCACCGCCATCCGGGCAAAAATCCGTGTCAGGAAAAAATCTGCATTTTCATTCAGAAACATCAGCGCCGGAACGTGAATCTCCGATATTTTCAAGGTGTATTTTTCAGTAAAATCAAAGAATCCGCCGGAAAGCTGAATTTCATCTACCTCTCCTGTGATCAGGTTGCGGTTGCCAAGAACGGCGCATCCAACCTCAAATCCATCAATGTTTTCTTCAATGATGACTTCATCGTCATACTGAAAGGCTTTGATGATCGCTGACTGCAGTTCCACCGGTTTTTCCACTTTTGTCACGCCGTAGGAAGATCCTGCTTTTACTGGTTTGACGTACACCGGATATCCGGTTTTCAATGCAAAATCAACTGCCAGCTTACGGTCATCTCCCTGCGTCAGCACCATAGCTTTCGGTACACGGACACCGGCTGCCTCTGCCACCAGATGCGCACGATCCTTATCCATACACAATGCAGATGCCAGAATGCCTGCTTTTGCATCAAGCTTCCCAGATATAATCCGAATGGAATAAATGCAAGTACGTTGTCCAACAATTCGGAAGTATCCAGTCGGTCATTTGTAATTAACGAATCTCCGAAAGGAATCAGGTTTACACCTCTCAAATGTGGAATTACATCCACGCTGGTTGCCATTTTGAATAAAATGATCCAGGTCAGAAGTGCCAGATATATTACCAACAAAATGGACGTTAGTCGTACCCGGGCCAGTTTATCCGGATCACACAGGATTTCCACATTTGGCCTAATCTCTGTTTCCAGTTTCAGATCCTTTTCTGCTAGGATCGAGTGAAATTCAAACCCGATCTGCTCCAACATACGGCTGATATTGACGCGCTCCGGCTCCAGCTGAATACTGGTCAGATTAAATCGTGTAATATCAAAAAATTCATTGATCATATCTTCCAGACGCTCTGCTTTCTCCAGCGCAATCCCTGTATAACGGCTGCGCATTTCTGCGGAAATCTGCGGCTCATCCCGTAGTAACGTCAGATAACCAATAACACTGGTCAGCGGTGTCTTCAGATCATGTGCCAGATATACGATCAGGTCATTTTTTCGCTGCTCTGCCTCTTTGGCCAGCATGACATTCCGCAGGGCACTTTCCCGCACCAGATTCAGTTCATCTTCCACACTCTTCATTGCTTTTGATAATCGAATCGGTTCTTCTCCCGGATTGGCAAGTTTTTCTGATGCGTCCACCAGTTCATCCAGATAGCGCAGCGGTCGTGTCATAAACCGCAGTGTGATAACGATCCATCCGATCAGGATCAATATGATCATAATGGCAATGATCCATTCTTTTACCCATTGCAACAAATAATAAATACTGCTCGGCTACCATGACGTGTTCATACTTACACTCCAGCCAATCGCCAGGAATGCAAATAAAGCTGCCACATAAATTACCAAAGCCAGAATATATTTTCCAAACACCTGTCCGGTAAGCTGATTGCGCAGATACTTTCTGTTGGTATTGTTTCCTTTTTGCTCTATCGGTTTCCTCTACTCTATCGTGTATCCCACGCCCCAGACCGTTTTTACATATTTCGGCTTCCGGGCTGGTTCCTGCATTTTTTCACGCAGATGGGCAATATGCGCCATGACCGTGTTGTTATTGTCCAGATATTTTTCCTTCCAGATTGCCTCAAACAGCTCCTCAGAAGCTACCACCTTTCCCTGATGCTCACAGAGATACCACAGAATATCAAACTCAATCGGTGTCAGGTTCAATTCTGCCCCATTTAAGGTGCATTTGTGTTTATTTTTACAAATCTGCAGACCACGAATGTCAATCTCATCTGCCGGTAAAGTTTCTTCCGTTTCTGTACTTCCGGGATTGTACCGGGTATAGCGGCGCAGCTGCGTTTTTACACGCGCCATCAGTTCCAGCGGATTGAAAGGCTTCGTGATATAGTCATCTGCCCCGAGCGTCACTCCTGTGATCTTATCCATATCCTCAACTTTTGCCGTCAGCATGATGATCGGGAACAGATATTTTTCACGGATTTTCTGGCAAAGTGTAAAGCCGCTCATGTCCGGCAACATTACATCTAAGAAAGCCAGATCCGGTTCCTGCTCTGAAAAATCAAATATCTGTAACCGTTATAATCTGATCCACTGCATACAACGGTAAATTAACCAGCCATTCTTCTTTTTTGAAGTCTGCCATAGATGTACGCACCGAAACTTCTAGTGAGAACTTTTCCCGGTATGTTTTCAGACTCTTCGCTTTGAGATTAATCTCCGCCTTTACTTCAACTGGCACAATACGCTCCCCTGTATCAACAACAAAATCAACTTCACATGTTCCTCTGTCATTCGTATAATAATAAATTTCTAAATCTTCTACTGTTTTTAACTGCTGACAAACATATTGCTCTGTAAGAGCCCCTTTAAACTCCACGAAAAGATCATTTCCATCAAGCAAGGTGTGCTGGCGAAGGCCAGCCATACAACCAAGAAGCCCAACATCCAATACAAACAACTTAAATGCTTTCAGATCCTCGTATGCCCTGAGCGGGATACCCGCCGCATTGACACGGCTGACCTTATGCACAAGACCACAGTCACAAAGCCACATAATTGCAGTCTCATACTCTTTTGCACGAGCGCCCTCGCGCAAAAGACCATAGATAAACTTTTTATTTTCTTTCACCAGCTGAGCTGGAATACTGTTCCATAGCATACGTAACCTTGGCACAATTTCATTTGGAGCATGTTTTGAAAAATCCTGTTCATAGGCAATAAGGATTCTCTTTTGTATTTCACGAACATCATTAAAATCCTTGTTTTCAGAAAAACTTTGTACAGCTTCAGGCATGCCACCAACAAAATAATATTGTTTTAATGCGTCTATATATGTCTGCTTAAAACTCGTAATCATTTGAAAATCCTGCGTATCCAGCAGTTCTGCAAATCTTTCTTTATCATTTGCCATCAAAAATTCCTTAAATGAAAGAGGATAAAGTTTAAAAAAATCCACCTTTCCCACTGGGAATGATGTTCCCTGGTGTAATGCTATCCCCAGCAGTGAACCGGCACATACAATGTGATACTCAGGCGCATTTTCATAAAAATATTTAAGAGATGCCAATGCTCTTGGAACTTCCTGTACTTCATCAAAAATAAGTAAAGAATTATCCGGATCGATTTTATGTCCCACATATAATTCCAATCCCATAATCAAACGCTCTGTATCCAGATCTGATGCAAATAACTCTGCCATTCTGGAATTGGAATCAAAATTGATATATACCGTATCCGCATACTCCTGTCTGCCAAATTCTTTCATCAGCCATGTTTTTCCAACCTGACGTGCGCCTTCAATAATTAAAGGTTTCCGTCGTTTGCTCTGTTTCCATTTTAATAATTTTT
>CAVKTR010000138.1:0-5384 GCA_963659325.1 Dysosmobacter segnis | reverse complement strand
TAGGAGGTGCCATATGTACGCAATTATAGCAACAGGTGGTAAACAGTACAAAGTTTCTGAAGGCGATATCATTACCATTGAAAAGCTTGGTGTAGAAGCTGGTGAGACAGTAACTTTCGATCAGGTATTAGCAGTGAATGACGGAAGTCTTAAAATCGGTAACCCGACTGTTGAGAACGCTACCGTAGAAGCATCCGTTGTAGCTAACGGACGTGGCAAAAAAGTAATCGTTTACAAATATAAAAGAAAAACCGGTTACCACAACAAAAACGGTCACAGACAGTGCTTTACCAAAGTTAAAATCGAAAAGATTAATGGTTAATTGAAATTGAAAAGGTAACATGTAATGGTAAAAATAACAGTTTACCAGAACCATGATCAGCAGTTTGTTGGTTTTGATTGTTTGGGACATGCAGAGTATTCCGATGAAAATGACATCGTATGTGCTGCTGTATCCGCAATGACGATTAACTGCATGAATTCCATTGAAGAGTTTACCGATACACTGTTTTATTGCGACAGCAATGAGACGGACGGAATGATATCTTTTCGGATTACAGAAAACAATGGAGCAGATGCACAGCTTTTGCTGAAATCGCTGGTTTTAGGTTTAGAGGACATGGAGAGTAACTACGAAGAATATATTGATTTGATCTTCGAGGAGGTGTAAGAAACATGATGAACATGAATCTTCAGTTCTTTGCTCATAAAAAAGGTGTAGGTTCTACAAAGAACGGCCGTGATTCCGAGTCCAAGAGATTAGGAGCAAAAAGAGCAGACGGACAGTTTGTAAAAGCTGGAAACATTTTATACAGACAGCGTGGTACTAAGATTCACCCAGGCGTGAACGTAGGTATCGGCGGAGATGATACATTATTTGCAAAAGTAGATGGTGTATTAAGATTCGAGAGAAAAGGAAGAGACAAAAAACAGGCTTCCGTTTATCCAGTAGCAACGAACGAATAATGAAACCATCAATAGACTCGACTTTCATAGCCGGGTCTATTTTCTACTATAAAAAAGGAAAAGAAAATTATGTTTGCAGACAGTGCAAGAATTATTATAAAATCAGGAAAAGGCGGAGACGGACATGTCAGCTTCCGCCGTGAAAAATACGTTCCAAACGGCGGTCCTGACGGTGGAGACGGTGGGAAAGGCGGAGACGTTATTTTCCAGGTCGATGAAGGTTTGAACACTCTGACAGACTTCAGACATCGTCGTAAATATGCCGCTGAGAACGGAGAAGAGGGCAGAAAGCGGAACTGCCATGGTAAAAACGGAGCGGATATTATTGTAAAAGTTCCGGCCGGGACCATCATCCGTGATGCCGAGACAGATAAAGTCATCGCAGATATGTCTGGTGACAATACCCGTCAGATCATTTTAAGAGGCGGACGCGGCGGAAAAGGAAATCAGAATTATGCAACCGCAACTATGCAGGCTCCGAAATACGCACAGCCGGGACAGCCGGGCATCGAACTGGAAGTTCGTCTGGAGCTGAAAGTCATCGCAGATGTCGGACTGGTTGGTTTCCCGAATGTCGGAAAATCCACTTTATTATCCCGTGTCACCAATGCGCAGCCGAAAATTGCAAATTATCACTTTACAACCTTAAATCCAAACCTTGGTGTGGTTGATCTGGACGAGGGACAGGGCTTTGTCATCGCAGATATCCCAGGACTGATCGAGGGTGCATCTGAGGGAATCGGACTTGGTCATGAGTTTTTAAAACACATTGAGCGTACCAAAGTTATGATCCACATGGTAGATGCCGCATCTACGGAAGGCCGTAATCCGATCGCAGATATTTATGCCATCAACAAAGAGCTGGAAGCATACAATCCGGAACTTGCAAAGAAACCGCAGGTAATTGCAGCAAATAAAATTGATGCCATCTATGCAGGGGATGAGGATCCGGTAGAAAAACTGCGTCAGGAATTTGAACCGCAGGGCATCCGTGTATTTGCAATCTCTGCAGTCAGTGGAAAAGGCTTAAAAGAGCTTTTATATGCCGTAAATGAGATGCTTCAGGGCATGGATTCTGAGCCGGTTGTATTTGAGCAGGAATACGATCCGTCCACAGCAATGTATCTGGATGAGCCGTATACCGTTGCATATGACGAAGAAAATGATGAATTTGTGGTAGAAGGTCCTCGTATTGAGAAAATGCTGGGCTATACCAATATTGAATCCGAGAAAGGTTTCCTGTTCTTCCAGCGT
Organism: Dysosmobacter segnis; assembly: GCA_963659325.1. Taxonomy (GTDB): domain Bacteria; phylum Bacillota; class Clostridia; order Lachnospirales; family Lachnospiraceae; genus Eubacterium_I. The sequence continues at coordinate 3,164 of CAVKTR010000138.1, read as the reverse complement.
TTCTTAAAAGATCAGGGAATTTTAGAGGAACTGGAAAACTTAGGTGTTCAGGAAGGCGATACGGTTCGTATGTATGGACTTTCCTTTGATTACTATAAATAGAATAGATTACAGTCTGATCATGTAAGGCTTTTTGATATTTGAAAATATTTGAAACTTTGTATGGTCGGCATATGGAGAATAATTATGACAAGTAAACAGAGAGCTTATTTAAAAGGTCTTGCCATGAATCTGGAACCGATCTTCCAGGTTGGGAAATCCAGTGTAACACCGGAAATCGTAAATGCGATCGCTGAGTGTTTTAATACACATGAGCTGATCAAATTAAGTGTGTTAAAAAACTGTTTTGACGATCCGCGTGAGATCGCAAATGTGATCGCTGAGCGTACCCATTCCCAGGTGGTACAGGTCATCGGCAAGAAAATCGTATTATACAAACCGGATAAGGATGATCCGAAGATCGTTTTACCTTAATCCGACAGAAATGGAGTATTGTATATGACTCTGACGAAAAAGAAGATCGGCATATTTGGCGGTACCTTCAATCCGATTCACTACGGACATCTGCTGATCGCGGAAAATGCCTGTGATCAGTTTAATCTGAATCATGTGATCTTTCTCCCTACCGGGCATACGCCCCACAAGGCATTTATGGGAGAGGAGATGAGTGTGCACCGCTGTCATATGGTAGAAGCGGCCATTGCGGATAATCCGAAGTTTTCCATTTCATATCGGGAAATCGAGAGCACCGGTGTCAACTATACGTATGTGACTCTGGCACAGTTTCAGAAGGATTATCCGGACTGTGAATTATATTTTATACTCGGAGCCGATTCCCTGTTCGATTTTGACGACTGGAGACATCCGGAGGAAATCTGTAAATATGCGAATATTCTGGCAGCTGTCCGGGATAATCTGAACGCGGATGAAGTAGACTGCCAGATCGCATATTTAAAAGAAAAATACCATTCCGTTTTTTACCGTCTGAACACTCCGAATTTCAGTGTGTCCAGCAGGGAACTGCGAGAACGGGTGATGCGGGGAACAACGGTTCGCTATATGCTTCCGCCACAGGTGGAACAATATATCAGAGATCATGCACTTTACCTCAATCTGAGCTGAAACTCCACTTCATGTGTTGAGCAGTAACATTTTTCTCATAGAAGGGGATTCTACATGACAGCAAAAGAGATACAAAAGAAGTTAAAAACAAAATTAAAACCGTCAAGATATGAGCATACGCTTGGTGTGGCAAAGACAGCACGCCATCTTGCTGATATTTACGGTTATGACAAGGATATGGCGGAATTGGCCGGTCTGTTACATGACTGTGCCAAATATATGGAGGATGATAAAAAGATCGCTCTCTGCCGGGAATACGGCGTTTCCATCAGTGATGCGGAATACAAAAATCCATCCTTACTGCATGCAAAATGCGGTGCCATTCTGGCAGAACATGAGTACCAGGTGACAGATTTTGATATTCTGCATGCAATCCGTGTACACACCACAGGTGTTCCGGACATGAATCTTCTGGATAAAATTATTTTTATCTCAGATTATATTGAACCAAACCGGGACAAAGCACCTCATTTAAAGGAACTTCGTAAGATGGCTGAGCAGGATCTGGATCTGACCACGTATCACATCTTAAAAGATACCGTGGAATATCTGAAAAAGCATGAAGATCAGACCGTGGATCCGACAACGGTAGCCGCTTATGAGTATTATAAAGACTGGTTTGAAAACCAGAGCACCAATCAGAAAGGAATAGGGTGAGTAATATGAACGACGTATCCCGCGAAATGGCAAAAATCGCCTGCCACGCATTATCTGAGAAAAAAGCAGAAGATGTACAGGTTATCGATATCAGTGAAATTTCTGTAATTGCAGATTATTTCGTAATTGCAAGCGCTGCAAATACAAACCAGCTGCAGGCCATGATGGACGCAGCAGAAGAGGAACTGTATAAAGCAGGATATCATTGCGCACAGAAAGAAGGAAATAATAATTCCAGCTGGATTTTGATGGATTATAAGGATATTATCATTCATCTGTTCTCCAAAGAAGATCGTTTATTCTATGATCTGGAGAGAATCTGGCAGGATGGTAAAATGATTGCGCCGGAAGATCTTTAAAAATTGTTTTGTGAATAAGATGTACGTTATGAAGCGCCAGTCATCAATCTTACCTCTGCAGCTAACAATCGCTTGCCGAGGAAAGATTGCCTGACTGGCGCTATATACGTTGTGCGTGTTTATTGTTTTTATGTCAATTTGAATTTAACCTGTAGTACAGGGTGGCGAAAAAATTTACAATTACCATTACGTAAATTAAGACCTTCTGTATTTTTCCTCAAGGAGCGATTGTTAGCGACTGAGGCAAAATACAGAAGGTCTTATAAAAACTTAAATGATAAAAATTTCAAGCCACCCGAAACAAGATCTATCTAAAAAATCGGAACGTTCCGATTACTTTTCCCATGATCATGACTTCGGACACGATGATCGGATCCATGAAATCATTCTCTGGCTGCAGACGATAGTAGCCATTTTCTTTATAAAATGTCTTTACCGTTGCAGAATCATCAATAAGTGCAACGACCATATCTCCATCATTTGCAGTAGACTGCTGCTGCACCAGAATATAATCCCCATCTAAAATACCGGCATTGATCATACTTTCACCCTGAACCTGCAGAATAAAAGTCTGTTCATTTGGCATAAATTCTGCCGGAATAGGGAAGTAGTTCTCGATATTTTCCACAGCCAGAATCGGTTCACCGGCTGCAACTTTTCCAACGATCGGTACATTGACCATTTCACGTCTGGTCAGGTTAAAGTTCTCATCCACAATCTCAATGGCACGCGGTTTGGTCGGATCACGGCGGATATAACCGTTTTTCTCCAGTGTCTCCAAATGCGCATGGACAGAGGAAGTGGATTTTAATTTAACTGCCTCACAGATTTCACGTACTGCCGGCGGATATCCTCTGTTTAAAATTTCTGCTTTGATATATTCTAAAATTTCTCTCTGTTTATCACTGATTTTTCCGTATGACATAATATGATCAATTCTCCTTAAAGTTCATTACCTGTTTAATGATTAGATTGTACCAAGTCGCTAGCGCGACGGCTAGCCCTAAGTACGTGCAACCACTACTT
>CAVKTR010000137.1:4439-5580 GCA_963659325.1 Dysosmobacter segnis | reverse complement strand
GTGATCTCCAGTTCCGGCTCTTCCACTTCCAGAAGTTCTCTAGCTTTTCCTATCAGCTGCTCTCTTGTCGCATAACAATCACCTGATTCTGCCAGTTTATTCAGTGTATAAAAAATGCCACTACGCAGACGGACGAATTTACCTTTATCAATTCCCATCTTCTGTGCGATGGAATCCGCTGTTTTAAAACCAATTCCCCAGATATCATCTGCAAGACGGTATGGATTCTCCTTTACAACCTCAATGCTCTCACTGCCGTAGGTCTTAAAAATCTTTGTTGCATGGGAAGTACTGACCTCATGACTTTGCAGAAAAAGCATGATATTCTTGATTTCTTTCTGCTCCTGCCAGCTTGTTTTGATCCGGTCTACCCGGACTTTTCCGATCCCCGGCACTTTTAACAGTTCATCTGGTGCATCCTCTATGATATCCAGCGTATCTTTCCCAAATTTTTCCACGATCCTTTTTGCAAATTTCGGGCCAACTCCTTTGACAAGACCGGAACCAAGATATTTTTCAATTCCATACACCGTAGCAGGAAGTGTCTCTTCAAATTTCTCCACGGAGAACTGCCGTCCATACTTGGCATCCATCTTCCACATACCTTCCAGAGCAAGTACAGAACCAACATGAGTATCCGGCATCGTGCCAACTACAGTCACAAGGTCACTGTAGTTTTTCACCGCACATTTCAGGACTGTGTAGCCATTTTCCGCATTCTGATATGTAATTCTCTCAACTACACAACGCAAGCGCTCCATGTCTGCCTCCTTCTATCTGGTTGGTTATCTGCTTAGAATCAGCTTGACAGCATCAATCAGGTCTTCACTAAATCCTTCCAGTTCATCCATCGTTATCACTTTATCTCTCACAAAATATGCGATATCCCATATTGCCGTAGATTTACGAAGCTCAATCAAGACTCCTGGATGTTTCTTATCCTGTTTGAGTCTTTTTTCCAGTTCCCAGAAATGATCTGATGCGTTTCCAGGAGATGTAAGCAATTTTACGTATTCTCCCGTTAATTTTTCCATATAATGTTCCTGCCAATCTGATACTCGTTCACGGTAAAGTTTCCAGTCTGCTTTTGATATTTCCATTTTAATTATCCTCCAAATTTTCTGGAACTATAAGTTTCCAA
>CAVKTR010000137.1:0-4130 GCA_963659325.1 Dysosmobacter segnis | reverse complement strand
TACTGTTACAATAATATCTCTCAGCAATTCTCTATCATCCTTATGCAAATACATCATCCAACCTCAATTCATAATAATATTTAAATACTGCAATCGGGAATTCTCTAATATATCTATCCACGTCACTCTTTGTAATGCCATGTGTCCGTACAAATTGAGATACTTTTTCACGAGCCACACCATAGCCTTCATCCAGATACACATCAAGGTTCTTTAGTAAATCCAACAACTGCAGCACATAAACATTTTCCTCATTTACCGGAACCACTGGTCTTCTTACAATAAATGTTCTCTTGCCAATAGGAACTTCTCTTACTTTTGCGGCCATATTGTTGCTGACAATCTCAACTTTATTGGGAACCTGCGTTGAAATTCCAAGCTGATTAGCAAAGGTATTCCCAGAATAGAAACCATCTACTTTTCCACCTCTTGAAATATATTTGTATCTGGCGACTGTGTCTGCATTTACACCTACATTTGTTTTTAATCGTGATTTCTTTGGCAAATAATAGATACCATTCTCGTATTTTTCCAATTTGCCTTCATCGCACAATTTTTTCAGTTGCTGGTTTATTGCTGATTTTGTAATACCATTAACTACTATATCAGAAAAGAATATAGGCTCTGCTTCTTTATAATTGTTTTTCAAAAATTCATATAACATAAACCTCACTCCTTTCACGCTAAATTTTTATAACCTTTCGGGTCATTTCTGTTAATTATATTTTATTCTCGATTTTGAGACCTGTCAACACCATGTTGAAAACTATCGTTAGTATATCCAAAGCGCAATAAAACATTTAATCTCTATCATATTTATGAATAGAAAAAAAGATACCACTCAGATATTTCTATCATTGTGGTATCGCTGTATTTTCTTTATTATACTTTCATACTCTTCGCCAGACTCGTCAGCAATGCTGCCATCTCCGGATTTCCAAGAACCTTCATCAAGAGTTCTGCATCTACGCCTTCCGGAACAGTTACTGTATTTGTTGCCTGGTCTGCATCTTCCCCTTTCATCCGAGGATTAAGATTTTCACGATTATAAAATGCATCCTCCATCCGCTGTGCATTCTTGCGCCGGTCCTCATCAATGATGTGTCCATAGACTTCCGTTACCATATCTGCCTGTGCATGTCCGGAATCTCCCTGAACAGCCTTGATATCGCCACCACTAAGCTTCAGCTTATATGTGACGCTCGTATGTCGAAGACTATGAAAAACCACATCCGGAAGTCCCTGCTCATCTATGACCTTCTGCATCTGGTCACGCAGATAGCTGTCTCCGATCGGAAGTCCAAAGGTCGTAGCCATAACCAGGTTGTAATCCTGATACTCACTTCCCAGGATATCCTTTAGTTCCTCCTGTTCCTTCTTAATATCAGCCAAAAGCAGTGCAACAAATTTGGGAATATATACTTTTCGCTCACTGGTATCCGTTTTCGGTGTTTTCAGTACTCTTACGGTTCTGTTATTCTTCCTCTGAGAAGGGAAAACCAGAATCACCTCTTTGGAATCCAGCTCGTCCATAGCATTTCTGGACACACGTTCCACCTGCTTATTGATAAAGATATATGCCCGATTCTCTTCAATGGCCTCCTCCGATATATCCACACAATCCCAGGTCAGTCCCAGCAATTCACCAATACGGACGGTTGCTGCAAAAGCCAGATGAAATGCTACTTTAAGCCACTTATTTTTACAGGCATCGATTGCCTGCATCAGCATTTCCGCAGTCCAGATTTCTCTTTCTTGTGCTTTGTACTTTGGCAGCGTTGCATCCGTTGCCGGGTTCTTGTCCATCATTTCCCACTTTACTGCCTGCCTGAAACAGCTCCTTAATACCTTGTGAATCTGGTGAACGGTTGCTGCAGTAATTGTTTTATCCTCGTTCTGATTTCTGGTACTCTTTACTGCCGGCATTTTCAAAAGACTGGCATAATATTTTTCCATGAAATGGTTGTTGATTTCCGACAGCGGAGTCTCCCCGATGGTTGGAAGAATATAGTTATTGATCAATCCAACATTACCATCATAGGTAGATACTCCCCATTCATTATGGCCGTAGATTCTGACATACTCACGTACAAGGTCTTTCACTCTGGTACATTTCGGGACGACGAAGGTTCCCAGAGACTGCTTATATTCAATTTCCTTTTTTCGCTTTTCTGCTTCCTTCTGCGTTGCGTAGCTTTCTGATTTCTGATGTTCCATGCCTTCTGCATCTTTCACACGATATACTACACTGTATGAATTCTTACGTTTTCTAATATAAGCCATACACTTAAACTCCCTCCCGATATTCCTTCAGCCAATCCAAAAATTCGTTCCGATGTATTCTCAAAGCCCTTCCCGCTCCAACACTTGAAAAATGCCCAACCTGTATCCATTTTGTGATCGTTCCACTGGTAACTCCCGCAAGAGCAGCTGCATCCTGCCGGGAAATATATTCTTTTGTCTCCATGTTTTCACATTTGGTCGTTTCTTCTTTCTCTGATTCCTTTACAACCTGATAAACACTCTGCGCATTGAGAAAATATTGAAAACTATTCTTCGAGATCCACTTCTTATCCTCAAACACACGGATTTCAAAATATTCCTTAAATCGGCTTGCCCTGGTAATGACAGACATCTTTTCTTTTGTAATCCCAAGAAGATCGGCTGCATCCTGCAAACGAATATAATCTTTCTCCAGGTCTCCTATGGTAGGCATCTTTCCAACTTTCTGGTACATAATCTGATTCTCATACCATTCTTCAAATACCTCTATCGGAATTCTCTTTGTGAAATCCACAGTTACCGTCTCCAGTTCCTGGTCACGCCAGATTTCATAAAGATTTGACGAATGGATGCCAAGCAGATTGGCAGCATCGCGAAAAGAATAAGATCTTTTCATCAGCTCAGCTCCAGGTTCCTCACCGTTTACCTTCTTATGCTTGACCTGGTTGGCATACCATTTTTCAAAACTTGCTATATCTACCCGCATCTGTCCATTCACAATATGTGTCTGGAAAAAATTCCGATGCACCAGCCAGTAGCTCTCCGTCTTCTTGATTCCCAGAAGTCTTCGCATCTCCGGCACAGACATGGTCTTTTTTGTCTTATCCAAGATTATTTCTTTCTGTGATTCCATACTGATTCCCATATTTTTTCGCCTCCTTCAATTATTTCCGTCAATATAACATGAGAAGCCACAAAACGTGTAGAACGTAAATTTACGTTCTCATGCCCGGATTTCACTCTTCTGATCCAGCCACTCGTCAAAGCTTTTCTTGGATATACGATACTTCGTACCAATCTGAATCCATCGAAATTCATTTTTCTTTAATAGCTCATAGACAGTAGGTCTGCTGATTCCTAGAATCTCCTGCAGTTCCTTTACTGTGTAACATCTTTTTTCAGTTGTGTTTTCTGTTATTTTTTCCATTAGGCGATACCTCCCAACTGACCCTTCATGAAATTCAATACCTGCGACTTCACTCTTCTTCTGATTCTCTGCAGCTGCACTTTTGCAGACTCATAAGTAACTCCCAACTCATCCGCAATATCCGAAATGCTCAAATCCCTTCGCAGATACTTTATGTACATTTCCCTGTCTGCACCAAGGATTGCAAGCTGGCTGTTGAACAGGTTATAGTCGTTTCTCATGGATTTGAGAATATATGCGTCCCTGATATAGATTTCCGCATTATCAACTCCGTCCAAAACACCATCTGAAAAATCACAGTTAATAAGAGCATCCCTGGTAATGATGTTGTTAATAGCCTTCTTTGCAGTCGGATCCCCTGGCATTCCTCCTGTCTGAATCCGTACACCGAGGTCTCCTACTTCCTGCCGATGATTGCTTTCCTTCTCACTTTCAATCATGTATCGAAGTCCATCTGTATATCCATCCACGATTCCGATAAAATCACTATAGTTTTTGATAATAATATCAATACGCTTTTCATTTGTAGCACCTGTATAAACTTTAATAAGATTCTTTTCTGTCATTGCTGGTCTCCTTTTATATCTTCATGCCTTGAGCTTTCGTACGTTTACTCTTCTTTACAGGTATTATTGTAGAGAAAAGGAAATCAAAAATCGTTCCCCAAACACTCAACAAAAATTGAGTCCCACTCAACTTT
>CAVKTR010000136.1:0-5591 GCA_963659325.1 Dysosmobacter segnis | reverse complement strand
GGAATGAAATAGCTACAGATTGCAGAAAAGAAGGGAGAGATTCCTTCTTTTTTTGTGCTCGGAATTGAGAAAAATACGGATAAAAGCGGGCGGAGAAACACTTGTTTCACAAAAAAAGATTCATCAGAACAGAAAAAATATCATTCTGACAGCGGAAAAATGCGACTTTTTTCAGGAAAAATGCGGCAGAGAACGTTTTCTCAAAGATGAGGAAAATAGCTATTTTTTATGGGAAATATGAAAGAAAACTAGAGAAAAAGCATGGAATTATCTAAAAATTAATGCAGTACAGAGAACGATTTCAGCAAATGGTATATAAATGTCAGCGTGGAAGTGATATTCTTCTGGGCATAGAAAAAACGTGATCACTTTTCTGAAAAAAAACGCACATGGAAGAGAAAATACCAAAAAAGAAAAGGAGTACAAAAGCAATGGGAAAATTATTTACTTCAGAGTCAGTAACAGAAGGACATCCGGATAAAATCGCAGATCAGATCTCAGATGCAATTCTGGATGCATATATCGCACAGGATCCACAGGCAAGAGTATCAAAATAAGAAATCGAGATAGATTTCGTGAAGAAAAGTGAAATGATGTAAAAATGCCAAGGCATTCTTGATGAAAAGAAAAAGAAGCAGAGATTGGAAGTGAACTTGTGAAAGCGAAGATAAAAAACAAAAAAATGGAAGTTATTTTCCGGGAACTGGAGATGATACTTCCGGTGTGTGCGGTGTTGCTGATCTGGTATGTGGCAACGGCACCGGCACAGTATTCCGGAATTTTATTTCCGAAGTTATCAACAGTGATAGAAACATTAATTGCAAAGTGTATGGATGGAAGTCTTTTTCTGGCAATTGGAATCAGTCTTGGCAGAGTGCTCAAAGGTTATTTGCTGGCAATCCTTCTGGGAATTACCCTTGGAATTCTCATCGGTTTGTCCAGTCATGTGCAGCGAATGACTGATCTATTTATCCAGATCTTGAAGCCAATTCCACCGATTGCATGGATTCCACTGGTTATTTTGTGGCTTGGAATCGGGGAGAGTTCCAAAGTATTTCTGATCTTTCTTGGAGGCTTTTTTACCATTCTTCTGAACGTGATAGATGGTATCCGCTACACGGATAAAAAATTGCTGGAAGTAGCATCTGTACTGGAAACACCGCGAAAAAAATATATTTTTCAGGTAATTATCCCGGCGGCATTTCCCTCTATTTTTACCGGACTACGGGTGGCTATGGGAACCTGCTGGACCTGTGTAGTGGCGGCAGAGCTGGTGGCATCGTCAAGCGGTGTCGGCTACATGATCTCCAATGCGAGAAATTATGGCCAGATGGATGTGGTTATTGTAGGAATGTTATCCATCGGTGTTGTTGGAAAAATCATGGATGTGATTTTGCTTCAAATCGAGCATAAAGTTCTGCGCTGGAACAGCTAGAGCGATTTCCAAGTGTTCGACTTAAAGCGACGAAGCGGGAACGGTCTTGAAAAAAAGAAGGTGAGGATGGTCATGAATGAAAAAAGGTGGTGGATCAAAGGATGGAAACAGCAGGAATCATAGAACAGGAAAAAAATTATATTCAGGTAAAACATATCTCAAAGTTTTTTGAACAGAACGGACAGGAACGGGAAGTCCTTCGGGATATTAATTTTCAGATCAGAAAAGGTGAGTTTCTCTGTATTGTAGGAGGAAGTGGCTGTGGAAAGAGTACGTTGCTGCGCATTTTGACCGGACTTGATCCGGAACATGAAGGAAAAGTGCTGGCTGGGCAAAAAGAAATCCTACGTCCGGGAAAAGAACAGGGATTTGTGTTTCAGGAAAACCGCCTGTTTCCGTGGTTGACGGTATTGGAAAATGTATGTTTTGCCCTGAATGAAGGAAGCAGAGAAGAAAAGACGAAAAAGGCAGAAAAGGTCATCGAACTGGTGGGACTGAAAGGGTTTGAACACAGTCTGCCAAAGGAATTGTCCGGTGGTATGGCGCAGCGTGCAAACATTGCCCGGTCACTGGTAAATCATCCGGATATCTTACTGCTGGATGAGCCTTTCGGGGCACTGGATGCCTTTACAAAAATCCAACTGCAGGAGGAACTGATCCATATCCGGGAAAGAGAACATACAACGATGATCATGGTGACACATGACATTGAGGAAGCGGTGTATCTGGCGGACAGAATCCTTGTGTTTGGAAAAAATCCGGGAACGATCCGGGATATTATTTCTGTGGATCTGCCAAGACCAAGAAACAGGAATGATTATTATTTTACGGAAACGAAAAAACGTGTATTCGCACATTTTTTCCACACGGAAGAGATCGTGGAAGACTACAATATCTAATTTTTATGGAATTAAGAAATTTGCAGATATTCATTATGAAGATTGCATTGAAAGAAAAAGGAAAAATGGAATTATCTAAAAAAGTGAAATGAAAAGAAAATATGCAGAAAGAGAGGTTGAGACAAAATGAAGCAAAACAAGAAAAAATGGACAAAACGTATCGGTATTCTGGCAGTCGCTGTAATGATAATCGGGGCAATCGCCGGATGCGGTTCAACTTCAGATACAACGGATGCTGTATCCGGAAAGGCAGAGTCAACGGAGAAAAACAGCGCAAAGACATTGAATATCGCCTACCAGCCAGTGGTTGGTTTCTTACCGGCCTATTTATTAAAAGACGGCAGCGCTCTTCAGGATGCATTAAAAGATGCCGGTTATGATGTGGAAGTGACTTTTGCTGAATTTGAATGCGGTCCGCCTGAAAATGAAGCCTTTGCATCAAATTTACAGGATATTGGTGTGATGGGAAATGTACCGGCAATTTCTGGAATTGCAGCAGGACAGCAGCGCAGCATTATCGGCATTGCATACAATGGGGAACAGACGGAAACTGTACTTGTTCCGGAAAATTCCGATATTAAATCAGTATCTGACCTGAAAGGGAAAAAAGTCGGACTGGTGATCGGTTCCATTGCACAAAATTATATGAATGAATTGCTGAAAGCGAATGGACTAAGTCTGGATGACATTGAGCTGATCAATCTTTCCACCGGGGAACAGCAGCAGGCACTGGCAACCGGTCAGGTAGATGCCGTGGCAACCTGGGAGCCAACGATCACAAAAATTGAAGCGGCAGGCGCAGGAAAAGTACTGGCAGACGGAACCGGTGTATTTCTGGGAGAAAATCCGATTGTAGCCAGGACAGAATACGTGGAGCAGAATCCGGAGATCGTAAAAATTTTCCTGGAGCAGTATCAGAAAGCCGCAGAAGAGATCGTAGCAAATCCGGAGACTTATGCAGAAAAATATGCAGAGCAGCTTGGACTTGAGCAGGATCTTTTTGTGACAGCATTATCCCATGTGGATTTTCCGGTGACAACGACAGAGGAGGATATCACAGATTTACAGGGGACAGCAGATTTTCTGCATGATTCCGGAATTATCACCAAAACGGTAAATGTAAAAGATTACATCAAATAAGAGATGACTTCCACCTCTATGGGTGGTGGGCAACAAGGATACGAAAGTATTCTTGAACAGATAATATAGAAAAAACAGATTTGCAAATTCAGAACGTGGAAAACGCGTAACAGACAGGGTGCAGAAGGCATTTGTGAAAAAAAGAACAGGAAGTGAAAAACATGTACATAGATGAGCAGAAATATGGGAACTGGCGGGAAGAAGAATTATCCTACCGGGAAGTAGTAAAAAAATTTTCGGATATCTCCAGATTTGTCATTTTAAAAACAGATTTGCAGCGCAGAGGTGTGGTATACACAGACGCAGCCTTACAGTTATTTGATCCGGAAAAATATTCCGTGGCATCCAGCTGCCTCTTTTCCAATGATGAGGGATACAAACCGACCGGACTGATCTTGCGGGATGGCACATCGGTAGTACTTCATGACACCGGAGAAAGCCGTCAGCACCGGGCACCTTATGTGGTAGATGCGGTGAATGGAAAACTGTACATCACAGATCAGGATGAAATCATTGAGGAAGTGGATTTCTGGGAAAAAGCCGATTATTTTGACAAGGTGACATCGAAGGGAAATCACATGTGGTCACTGGTATCAAACCGCCCACAGCGTATTGATATCACTGGCAGCTGGTTCTGCCATTTCTGGGATACACCGGGCTGTGGCTGCAAATACTGCCCGATGGGAGCTCAGGGTGGAGAAAAGAAGAAAAAAGGACAGCTTCTGGTCAGTGATCCGGATGAAATCGTGGAAGTATTGCGGGAAGCGTTTAAACAGAAAGGACGTTTTACGAATGTTATGATCACATCCGGTTCTATTTTATCCGGCGAGCAGCTTCTGGATGATGAACTGAATTATCATATTGAACTGTTACAGAAGATTGGAACACTGTTTCGGGAAAAACGGTTTCCAAGCCAGTTGATCGGTACGGCATACAACCGTCAGCAGTTAGAGCGTTTATATGAAGAAACAGGTCTGATGTCATACACCACAGACATTGAAATACTCAATGAGACCGCTTTTCGAAAATTATGTCCTGGAAAAGACCGGTTCATCGGTTATGAGGAATGGAAAAAACGACTGAAAGACGCGGCGGAGATATTTGGACGGGGACGCGTAAATACCGGAATTGTGACCGGCACAGAATTGGCAGAAGGAATTGGCTTCAAAACAGAGGATGCGGCATTTGCAGCGACGTCCGAAGAAGTGGAAGAACTGGCAGAGGCAGGCGTCGGTGTAGCAATCACGGTATGGCAGCCGTCACCGGTTTCTATTTTGAAAAATGCAAAAAATCCATCGCTGGAATATTATGTCCGGGTGACAAAGGAATATGAGCGGCTACGTCAGAAATATGATCTGCCGGTAGATTATGATGACTATCGACGCTGCGGCAATCATCCGAATACAGACCTTGCAAGACTGCGGGGATAAGAAATCTGATGCAGAAAAGCTTCTATAAAATAAGAAACATAATCGAAACAATGTTTTGAAATTACATAAAAAAGAAGCCTGTACAGAAAAGAGTTGAAAATGAAAAAATAGTCAGAGAAAGAAGGGAACGGCAAATGAGTAACTTGATCAGTAAAGAAATAAAAAATGCAGTCAATGCACCAGAATCGCTGAAATGCATTGCCAGTGTCAGCGCAGATGGTGAACTGCATCTGGTATATAAGCAGTCGCTGCATGTTAACGAGGACGGAAATCTGGAATTTTATGAATACATAGAATCTTCTCAGAATAACAAAAATATGGTAAATAGCATCTGGTTCAATCAGCCGGTAGTAGTAAATGTGTTGACTGCGGACAAAAGAAGCTTTGAAATCAAAGGAATTGCGAAACAGGCACTGATCGCAGGGGCAAAATTTGAACGGATCTATCGTCAGGAAATCGAAAAAGGGCGGGAGGATCTGTCAACGGTCTGGATTATTGAAATACAGAAAATCAGTGAAAAAACATTGAAGAAACGAATCGAAGAAGAAACAGAAAAACATCCACATTTCCGGCATCTGGATCAGCTTTTGAAATAAGAAACGTTTTTGCAATGAAAAGAAAAACGTTTGCTTCTATAAAATTTCTACAAGAATGTGAGTTAAGATAAATTTTTTAATATCAGATGGC
>CAVKTR010000135.1:0-5794 GCA_963659325.1 Dysosmobacter segnis | reverse complement strand
TGCTGCATTCAGACAATGGTGCTCCTATGAAAGGTGCAACAATGCTTGCTACATTATATCAGCTCGGAATAACACCTTCAAACAGTCGGCCACGGGTAAGCAATGATAATCCGTATGCGGAGAGTCTTTTCAAGACACTCAAGTACCGCCCAAACTACCAACCAAAGGGATTTGAGACACTTGAGGAAGCACGTGGCTGGGTCAATCTGTTTGTAAAATGGTACAATCATGACCATCATCATAGCGGACTAAAATTTCTAACACCCTACCAGCGTCGCAGCGGACGTTCAGAAGAGATCCTTGCCAAGCGCCATGAGGTCTACGAAGCTGCCAAAGCAGCACATCCTGAACGTTGGAATGGGCGAACCACTAGAGATTGGAGTTTGCCGGATACCGTGTATCTTAACCCAGATAAAAACTGTGAGCTGACTGAATCTATTGATAATGCAGATGCGGCAGCGTCATGATGTTCCTTCATTCTGGTTAGCTGCACAGGACTCTGTGCCTGACATAATTGTCAATGGATGCTGTGCATCAGCGAAGCTGCTTGCCATTGATGATTATGTCAGGTACGGAGTACACTCCAATAACCTGAATGAAAAAATGAAATTTTACTGACAACTACCTTGACAATCAGCGTTTGTTATAAAATACCTATAAGCAGATTTATTTTACCGGTAAATCCCAGGTCAGTTTTTAATAAAAATTAACAGGGGGGAAATGGAGAATGAAAGCATTTATTCTGGTGATACTGTCCTTGTTTTTGGGAGCGTCAGGTAATCAGCAGCTGGCAAATCAGTTGAATACAGCAAACGTGTCCCAGACATTGCAGGTGGCGCTGGCCCAGGGAACAATCGTTGAAAATGTAGATACGCATGGTGGTTTCCATGGAGATGGGGAATCGCTGACGGTCTGGAAATTTGATGATAATTCCATGTTGGAACAGATTCAGGCGGATTTTGACTGGGAAGAATTACCGTTGACGGAGAATCTGGAAGCATTGCTTTATGGTGTGGTTTATGATAATGGAGTGTCGGTAAATCAGGTTGGACCATATGTTGATTTCTCAGAAGAACAATTACCGCATATTCAGAATGGATATTATTACTTTGTGGATCGGCAGGCGGAGTCAGAACAGCAGCACAGTGATGCGCAGGTGATGGAGCGGGCATCATTTAATTTCAGTATTGCGATTTATGACACTGATACGGACACATTATATTATGTAGAAGTAGATTCTTGATAAATGATTGCAGATAGTCATCCGAAAAGCGCAGGCTGGATATTGAATGCTGCATATTTTGTAGCAAGAAAAATATAAAGAAAATAAAACCGAGAATAAGAAAAGAGATTGCAAGGTTTGACAGATGTACTCAAATTAAATTTTGCAGTCTTTTTTTATATGCTGTATAATAGCTTCATATGATAAAAAGGCAGGGAAGAGTAAGTACTTGAAATAAGAAATATTATAACAAGGAAAATGTAAGTTATTGAAGTGAAAATATTATAATAAGAGAAATATAAATTCCCGAAGTACGAAACATCAAATAAAAGAAAAACTATGACGATGAAGGAGAGAGAATAAATGGATGATTTCTTATATATTTTAAAATTGCAGTTAGAAGGCCGTTTAAGTGATGACCAGATTACCGATCAGATGCATATTTACGAGGATTACATTCAGGAGCAGGTGGCCGGTGGAAAGACCATGGAGCAGGTCATGCGCAAACTCGGTGATCCTGCGAAGGTTGCGGATATGATCGTAGAGCATTACGAAAAACTGGAAAAACAACAGCAGCGTGAATCAATTGGAAATATGACTGCGGAGAAAATCAACGCAAATGTGCAGAATCCAGAGCATGGTTTTCATGCGGAATTTATTGAAAATGAAGGATGGGATGTGCGTCTTGGGAAACTGAAACTGAACACATGGTACGGAACTTTGATCATTCTGGGAGCAGTTCTTGGAATTTCTGTATTGATTTCTGAGATTATGCACTGATCAACTGGAATTAAAAATTTTAGAAAAAACAAAAGTGAAACGTAATCTGTAATGAAACTGTGGAATTGACTATGTAAAAAGGGATTTTACAAGTAAGAACATGTTTGTTAAATACGTAACAAATAAGAAGTGAAAGCAAAAATAAAACGACCAATGGGGAACATCGGTCGCTTTAAGGGGAGTATAAATAATTAATAAGGGGTATAATTGAAAAGAATATTGAAGGGAAGATTCTTTTCACCTTGGATTATATAGCATTTGTCCAGAAATTGCAAATAATTTAACAAACTTTTTTTGCGAAATTCACTTAAATTTCAGGCAAATTTTTCCATGCATAGAAATTGCGAAAGTCAAGATACTATACCTGTAAAAACGAAACAGGAGGAATCATAAAATGGCTAAAAATTATACGTCTGAAAATGATTACAAAAATGCTGACTACACAAATGGATATGCAAAAAATGCGACAGATAAGGGACAGAACAAGTCTCAGAATAAATCCCAGAACAAGAACAGTACCAATTCTGAGAACTGCGGTAAAAACGCTTCCAATGCGGATAAAAACTGCCGTTAGTGTGAGACAAGGTACAAACTTGCGGTGAAGGCATATGTTATTATAGCCGAAGGCGGTAAGTGAGCAGAAAAAAGGGGTGGACTGCGTGGCGGTCTGCTCCTTTTTAAAATTAAAAAGATTGGGGAAAAGGATATGGGATTGTGTCTGATCAGCACAAAGGAGATTGGGGAATACCGGCGCAGGTGGAATGCCATGGTGATCGATCTGCGGGATCCAAAAGATTACCGGCAGTGGCATATTCCCGGTGCACGCAATGTACCGGTGGAGCAATTGGAGCCGTTTATGGAGCAGATGTCCAAAAGCAGGCTGCTGATTTTTTACTGTCAGTATGGCAACACAAGCATTCAGGAAGGCTGCAGATATGTGAAGCGGGGCTATCGTATCTGTTCGGTTGCAGGTGGAATCGATGCGTATCGGAGTTGACGGAGCCTGTTTTTTATAAAATGCCGTGTGCTTTTATTTGGTATAAGCTGATAGATTCTCCGCAGAATCATGATTGACAGTATAAATAAGAAACGATTATAATGATTACAAATAACGAAAGATAGCAGGAGAGAAAAGATGGAGTTACAGCAATTTATTTCTCCCTGTCATTTTGGTATGGAGGCAATTTTAAAACGGGAGATTTATGATCTCGGCTACGACATTGTCAAAGTAGAAGATGGCAGGGTTACATACGAAGGTGATATGGAGACAATCTGTCGGGCAAATATTCATTTACGGACGACGGAGCGTGTGCTTTTGAAAGTCGGAGAGTTTCATGCGGAGACATTTGATGAATTATTTGAGGCAGTAAAGGCAATCCCGTGGGAGAATTATCTGCCGGTGGATGCAAAATTCTGGGTGACAAAGGCATCTTCTGTAAAAAGTAAGCTGTTTAGTCCATCTGATATTCAGTCTATTGTAAAAAAAGCGATTGTTGAGCGGATGAAGCTGCATTACGGTGTGAGCTGGTTTGAAGAGACAGGTTCTTCCTACCCGCTGCGTGTATTTTTGAATAAAGATGAGGTGACCATCGGCATCGATTCTTCCGGAGAATCACTGCACAAACGTGGTTATCGTGTACTGAGCAGCAAGGCACCGATCACGGAGACTCTGGCAGCAGCCATGATCATGCTGACACCGTGGAAGGCAGACCGCATTCTGGTGGATCCGTTTTGCGGAAGTGGAACCATTCCGATTGAGGCAGCCATGATCGCAGCCAATATCGCACCGGGAATGTCACGTACATTTTTGTCACAGACATGGAATAATCTGATTCCGATGCAGCTTTGGAACGATAGTTTTGACGAGGCGAAGGAACTGGTAAATACAGATATTGAGACAAATATTCAGGGCTACGATATCGACGGAGAGATCATCCGCGCGGCCAGAGACAATGCGAAACGTGCAGGTGTGGATCATCTGATCCATTTTCAGCAGCGTCCGGTAAGTGAACTGAAAAATCCGAAAAAATATGGATTTGTCATTACCAACCCACCTTATGGCGAGCGTTTGGAAGAAAAAGCGGCACTGCCGAAGCTGTATCACGAGATTGGCGAAGCGTTTGCAGGGCTTGACAGCTGGTCAGAGTATCTGATTACTTCTTATGAAGATACAGAGCGCTGTATCGGAAAGAAAGCGGACAAGAAGCGTAAGATTTACAATGGTATGCTGCGGACCAATCTGTATCAGTATATCGGACCGAAACCGCCAAAGAGAAAACGACCGGAAGCGTAGAAAAAATCGTTTTTTGCGTGTGGAAAAAAGTAAGAGCACGGCGGGACTCAGAAGTTACGACAGAAAAGAAGGACAGGCAGAATGAAACAGAGAATTATATTTGCAACAGGAAATAAAAATAAAATGAGGGAAATCCACGAAATTCTGGGAGATCTGGGATGGGAGATCCTTTCCATGAAAGAAGCCGGAATCGATGTGGATATCGTGGAGGATGGCACTACATTTGAGGAAAATGCGCTGATCAAGGCTAAAGCAGTAGCTGCACAGTGCAATGACATTGTGCTGGCAGATGATTCCGGACTGGAGATCGATTATCTGAACAAAGAACCGGGTATTTATTCTGCACGTTATGCGGGAGAAGATACTTCCTATGATATTAAAAATCAGATGCTGCTGGATCGTTTGCAGGGGGTACCGAAGGAAAAACGTACCGCGCGGTTTGTATGTGCAATTGCGGCAGTTGTGCCGGGCCACGAGCCGATCGTTGTGCGTGGAACCATTGAAGGTTATATCGGTGACAAGCCGGCGGGAGAGAACGGTTTCGGCTATGATCCGATTTTCTATGTACCGGATCTGGATTGTTCTACCGCGGAATTATCTCCAGAGGACAAAAATGCAAGAAGCCATCGCGGAAATGCACTTCGGGCGATGCGTGAGGAATTAAAGCAGTATATCAGATAAGAAATATTTCTATTTTTATGGGAGAAATAACAAAGATATATTATTGGTAAAATTTTTGAATTGTTTAGTTGAGAGATTAGCTGCAATCAGATTTATCAAAAATTGTAGAATGGAGCACATATGAAAGTTTTGATCGTGAGTGATACACATGGAAGGCACGCAGGAATTGAGGAGGCCATTGAGCGGGAATATCCGTTTCAGAAGCTGATCCACCTTGGAGATGCGGAAGGATACGAAGATTATATTGCGGATCTGGCGGAATGTCCGATCGAGATCGTTGCCGGAAATAATGATTTTTTCTCGGATCTTCCGGAAGAAAAAATCGTGTTTATCGATGATTTCCGTGCGCTGATCACTCATGGTCATATGTATGGTGTTTCTATGGGATATCAGCGGATTCGGGAAGAAGGACTTGCCCGGGGCGTGGATGCCGTTATGTTTGGACATACCCATCGGCCGTTTCTGGAGGAAGATGATGATATCATATTGTTAAATCCGGGCAGTTTGTCTTATCCCCGCCAGAAAGGACGCCAGCGTTCTTATATTGTGATGGAAAAAGAAAAGGGCAAAAAGCCGACATTTGAGATTCGTTATCTGGATGAGTAAGGAATTGAAGTGCCCGCAAAGCCGCATAAATAAAGGGTTTGCAGGCATTAGAAAACTTTTTTGAAAAAGTTTGAAAAAGTTGTTGACAAAATGCACGGCTTGCCATATAATAATTCTTGCGTCGTGGGTAAGACAACAGCGATGCGACAGAAAAATACGGGGTGTGGCTCAGCTTGGCTAGAGCGCCTGGTTTGGGACCAGGAGGTCGCAGG
>CAVKTR010000134.1:0-5869 GCA_963659325.1 Dysosmobacter segnis | reverse complement strand
AGGAGAACTGTGTTGAAATGGAAAAGAAAGCAAAGATTACACAGGAGCAATTGATAGAAATGGAAAGTGCACCAAAGACCAGGGCACAGATTGTACTGGACTACATTGTCTGTTTTCTTCCGCTGGTCTGTATGGGAGCTGCCAGTGTGGAATACTGGATGATTCCGAATGACAGCACAAATGCGAATCCCATGACATATCAGTATTTTATTGTGGCCTGTGCCGTGGCATACGCAATCTGGCTGTTTGTTTCGTTACCTAAAAAAGAAAAACTTCGAAAAGTACGATATAAAGCACCGTTGTATTGTGGGATCACAATTGCTCTTTTGGTTTACGATATTCTGACATTAAAAACAGGGATTCTTACCACTCCTTTTTTTCCATGGGTGAATCAGATCCTGAATGCAATGGTCTCAGATCGAGCTTATTTACTGGAGTCTACCTTCAGTACATTGAAATTACTGGCAAATGGTTATTTTGTCGGAGCAGGATTGGGACTGGTTACTGGCGTAGCATGTGGATACAGTAAAAAAATTAATTACTGGATACAGCCGATCATGAAATTCCTGGGACCAATTCCAACAACTACATGGATCCCGGTTATTATGGTGCTGGTAAGTTCACTTTATCGTGGAAGTGTATTTATCATTGCACTTGGGGTATGGTATTCGGTTGCACTTGCAACGATCACAGGTATTGCAAATGTGGAAAAATCCTATTTTGAAGCGGCGCGGACACTGGGAGCCAAAGAGCGCCATATGGTGTTTCGCATTGCCATTCCCTCTGCCATTCCGAATATTTTTCAGGGACTGACACAGGGCATGACCATCGCATGTACTGCGTTGCTGGTAGCTGAGATGATGGGAACGGAATCCGGTCTTGGCTGGTATATCACCTGGCAGAAATCATGGGCAATGTATGCGAATATGTATGCTGCGATCATACTGATCTGTATTATTTTTACGATTGTAACATTTATACTGAACCGTATCCGTAAGGCATGTACACGTTGGCAGAAAGGAGTTATTCAGTAATGAGTACACTGGAATTAAATAACGTATCAAAATCCTTTTTGAAGACAGAGAGTGACGAGGTGACACATGCATTGGACCAGATAAATCTCAAGATTGAAAAAGGAGAATTTATCAGTATCGTGGGAACTTCCGGCTGCGGAAAATCAACGATTTTGCGGATGGTGGCAGGTTTGATCCCGCCGACGCAGGGGTCCCTGATTTTTGATGGAGAGGAAATCAAAGGTCCAAGTCCGAAACGTGGAATGGTATTTCAGAAACCAACACTTTTTCCATGGCTTACGGTGGAAAAAAATATATCCTTCAGCCTCAGGATGCAGGGGAAATACAGAGGAAATGAAAAAAAGGTAGAAGAACTGCTGAATATGGTCGGTATGCAGGATTTTCGTAAAGATTATCCGCATCAGCTGTCCGGCGGAATGGCGCAAAGAGTTGCATTGATCCGGACGTTGATCAATGAACCTGAAATTCTGCTTTTGGATGAGCCGCTGGGCGCTTTGGATGCGTTTACCCGTATGAATATGCAGGATGAGATTTTGAATATGTGGAAAAAACAGGGGAATACGGTGCTGATGGTCACCCATGATGTGGATGAAGCAATTTATATGGGTACAAGGGTGCTTGTTATGGAACCGAGACCTGGGAAAATAAAAGAAGATATTCGGATCAATCTGGATTATCCGAGGAACAGAAGCAGTCATAAATTTACGGAATACCGTAATTACATACTTGAAATGTTGGATTTTGGCCAGAATGAGGCTTAGATTATACGAAGGAGGAATATGAGGAGATGAAAAAGAAAGTATTGTCCGTATTGCTTGTAGCTGCAATGGCAGTCAGCCTGGCTGCAGGATGTGGACAGACAGAGAAAAAGGATGGAGGTAATGCTTCACAGGAATCTTCTGTGCAGGAAGCAGAAAATGCTGGAAAAAGTGAGGATGAACTCTGGAAAGAAGAACCTGCTTACGGAAGAACACTGGTAATCACCGGTGGTGCAGCGAACTGTGTATCAGCAGTTGTTGTTGCAGATATTCTGGGCTTTATGGAGGAAGAAGGACTGGATGTTGAGGTTCAGAAGATTGGTTCCACAGAGGCAATGAATGCGGTTGCAACCGGAAAAGCCGATTTTGTAACAAGCCATATTTCACAGATGACAGTGCCGATCATAAATGGACTTGGCTTAAAGATGGTGGGTTCTGCCATGACAGGATGCCAGTCATTGTATGTGTTAAATGATTCACCGTATCAGACAACGAAGGATCTGGTAGGTAAGAAAGTAAACATTGCTGCAGGAACCGGATCACAGGATCACAATATTGTTTTGCGTTTTATGCAGCATGATGGATTACAAGCCTCGGATTATCAGTTTGTAACAACAGAGCTGAGTGCCGTTGTTCAGGCTATGCAGAATGGTGAGATTGATGCATCACTTATGGGTGATATGTTTGCTGCAAAGTTTGTACAGCAGGGAATTCTCAGACCAATCCGTTCTCTTACAACTGATGAGGATTTTAAAGATGAACCTTGCTGTTCTTTTGCGGTAAATGCTGACTTTTTAGAGAAAAATCCGATTACTGTAAAGAAAATGGTACGCGCAGCTGCAAAAGCAAGTGCATGGATCGACAGTCACACAGAGCAGTCTGTACAGCTTATGCTGGATCATGGCATCATGTCTGGTGATGATATTGAAAGCCTGAATCAGATCCAGGGAAGCTTTGACTGGACAGTCACACAGGCGAAGACGGAAGAAACTTTAAAACTGATTATTGAAGAATACAAAGATCTTGGGCTGATCGATAAATCAAAAGACAGTGCAGAACTTTTGGATACTATCTGGGACGGCTCTGTTCTCAGTGATGATGAATTGGAACAGGTGTGGGAAGAAGGCAGAAACTTTGAGGCAACAAGCTGGTAACAGATTGTATAAAAAATAAAGCAGTTATAATATATGAGGTGCCGGCATTGATTTGCCGGCATTTTTTGTTTAATATGAAGCTGTTTGAAAGATTCCTAACAAACATACGGAACGTATTTTTTGAAATATAAGGAGCGTAAGAATACAGATGGACAGAGAAATGGACAGTCAGGAAAAAATATCAAAACCGCATGTCACGCTTAGTGCCGAAGAGCTGCTGCGGGCGAAGATCCCGGGAAAAGAAACCGGGATTGAGGTGAGAACCGGAACCTGCGGATTCTGCGGCGGAGAGTGTCTGCTGGATTTTTATCTGAAAGACGGAAAAATCATAAAAATAGAAGGCAATAAAACACTGCCGGGAGCATCGGGGCGTGTCTGTGTCAAAGGCGCGGCACTGAAGCAGGCATTGTATCATCCGGATCGCATTCTGTATCCGATGAAACGTGTCGGTGCCCGTGGAGAAGGAAAGTTTGAACGGATCAGCTGGGAGGAAGCGCTGGACACCGTTGCGGAACGCATGCAGTCGGTCAAGAAGACTTATGGCGCTGAGCAGACGATGATCTATATGGGACATCCGAAGTGGTTCCGCCCGCAGATCACGGATTTTGTAAATAAATATGGCACACCGAATTACGGAACGGAGTCGAGTACCTGTGCCTATGCCCTTATGATGGCAAATCAGTGTAATTTTGGCAAAAATATTATGCTGATGCCGCCGGATTTCGGCCGCTGCAATACACTGGTTGTCTGGGGGGTAAATCCGCTGTACAGCAATTCCGTCAAAGGCGGAGCCGGATTTCTGCATGCGGTGGACCGTGGCATCAATATCATCGTTGTGGATCCGAAGTGCACACCGACCACGGAATATGCGACACTGCATCTGCGGCCGGTTCCGGGAACCGACGGGGCGCTTGCCCTGGGAATGGCGCGGGTGATCATTACGGAAGAACTGCAGGACATGGAGTATATCGAAAAATATACGATCGGCTATGAAGCATACCGGGAGTATGTCATGGAATTTACCCCGGAAAAAGTGGAGGAAATCACAGGCGTTCCGGCAGCAGATATGATCCGGGCGGCACGGATGATCGCATCGGAAGGACCGTCCTCTCTGATGCTGTCTGCTTCACCGGTGGTCCACAATATCAACGGCGTACAGAACGGTCGGGCCATCGGGCTTCTGATGGCGCTGACCGGAAACTTTGGCATGCCGGGAGGATTTGCGGGACCGGGACCGGCTCGGACAAGGCTGAAGGATGCGTTTATGCAGTCCATTCAGGACCGGGATTATCAGAAAAACGGCCTGAATTATGGAGAGTTCCCAGCATGGGACCGCCTGACTTCCCGAGAACTTCAGGTGGAGCGGATGGCTGATTTTCTCCTTGGAAAAGGTGCCTATCCAATCCGGAACCTGATCGCGTTTGGCATGAACCATCATATGTGGCCGCGGCCGGATCGACTGGAAGACGGACTGAAACAGGTAGAATTTTTCGCCTGTGCCGATATCTATATGAACGAGACATGCAAATATGCGGATATCCTTCTTCCGGTGGCAACTTCCCAGGAGCGGGAGCAGATTGAACTGCTGACCCCACAGACCGTATTTTATCAACAGAAAGTGTTGGAGAATCAGGGAGAGACAAAGAACGATATCGAGATCCTTCTGGAGCTGGCAAAACGGCTGGGATTTTCTCTGGGAGAACCGGTGTATCATACTTATGAAGAATACCTTCAGGATCGTCTCTCACCCACCGGGCTTACCCTGGAAGAACTGCGGACGCATCATTATGTGATGCAGGCAAAAGAGCTGATGCCGCCACGGACGATGGAGGATATCTTAAAAGTACAGACACCGACGGGAAAAATAGAATTTACATCAACAGTCCTCGAATCCTGTGAAAAAGAGTGGCATGAAGCACTTCCGGTATATCATGAGTTTCGGGAAACACTGCCTATGGAGGAATATCCTCTGGTACTGACGACGGGAAGCCGCAAACCGCAGCTGTTTCATTCCCGCACGTACCGCCTGCCGTGGCTGGTAAATATGGAGACCTGTCCGGTGGTGGAACTTCACCCGGAGGATGCAACGCGGTATGGTGTGACAGATGGCGATCTGGTCACCTTGGAGACACCGGTGGGCAGCATGGATATGATGGCGGTTGTGACCACCTCCTGCCTGAAAGGCGTGGTAAATGTGTATCATGGTGCAGAGAATGGGGATATCAATCTCCTCTTAGATGACACCTATATCGACCCGATCTCCGGTTTCCCGGGATTCAAGTCTTATTGCTGCAGAATTGTGAAAAAGGAGGCGGAAGCATGAGCAGAGTAGTGTGTGATGAAAAGCGGTGTTCCGGGTGTCTGGCATGTGTGGCGGCCTGTCTGGATCAGCATTATGAAGGTTCGGATTACGATGCGGTACCGCTGCGCAGTTATGAGATGAAAAAACGGGAGCACAGTGATCTGCAGACGTATGTCACAAAAAGCTGTCGCCATTGTGAACCGGCAGCCTGCATGGAAGCATGCAAGTTTGGCGCACTTATAAGAGATGCGTGGGGCTTTGTGATCGCAGACCGGACAAAATGCCGCGGCTGCAGAATGTGCCTGCGTGTCTGTCCGTATGATGTGCCGAAGTTTGATGCCGAAGGAAAAATCGTAAAATGCGACGGCTGTTCTGTGCGGGTGGCACTCGGAATGGAGCCTGCCTGTGTGCGGGCATGCAACACCGGCGCTTTGAAATATTAAAAATCAAAAATAGATATTGTGTTCTAACGCAAGATATGAGAGAATAAGAGATAATTGTGAAAAACCATAGTTCGCCCAAACTACTGTTTAGTGGTAGAACGATTGGTGTAGAAAAGTGAAGGAGATAGATAGATGGACGTAGACCTTGGGCAGTTAAGAGAGCCGTGCGCCTGCGGAA
>CAVKTR010000133.1:0-6172 GCA_963659325.1 Dysosmobacter segnis | reverse complement strand
TTAAATACAACGATTCAGATTTCATGCAAAAATTGCTTTATCCAATGATCGAATGCTTTTCTTCTACCTGAACGATTATATGTATTTTCTCTCTGCAAAAATATCTGCCAGTTCACCGGCCACCTGCTCGGCAGATCCCTTCATAAAAATCTGTCCGTCGTGGCTTTCCGGCGGGAAAATACGCTCTACAGAAGTAGCGGAACCTTTCAGTCCATAATGTGTCACATCCTGATCCTTAAAGTCTGCAAATGTGATCATCTCTACTTTGCGGTTCTTTGTCGCTGCTTTCAGGCGGTAGGACGGAAGACGCGGAGTGTAAATATCTTTTTCCACGGTGATCAGACATGGCAGTTTCATTTTTGCCAGCTGACGTACATTGACGAAATCCTGTCCAACTGTAACGGATGCTTCGTCCACATCAGCGATCTCGCCAACCCATGCTGCACACGGAATTCCAAGGTACTCTGCCATGGCAGGTCCTACCTGAGCAGTATCACCGTCTGTGGTCTGTTTTCCGCAGATGATAATGTCATAATCGCAAATGGATGTAATACCCTGCGCCAGTGTATAGGAAGTTGCCAGCACGTCCGCACCTGCGAAAGTACGGTCTGTAAATACATACGCCTGATTCACACCCATCATATAAGCTTCTTTCATCATAGCCTCTGCCTGAGGCGGTCCCATTGTAACTGCGGTTACTGTTCCGCCGCAGCGCTCTTTCAGGCGCATTGCAGTCTCTAATGCATACAGATCATACGGGTTAATCTTGGTTGCTGCACCGTCACGTTTTAATACACCTGTTTCCGGATCGATCTCTACCTGACTCGTGCCCGGAACCTGTTTGATACACACAACGATCTTCATTGTTCTTCTCCTCTCAAACATTCTGATAACGTGGATATGTTCCATCCACTTTCACTGCGCTTCGTTTCTGCGCCTAATATTTTTGTTCTTCATCTGGTCTTACCAGTTATACAGCTATTATAGGACTGTATGCAGAGAAATGCAACCTCTTTTACACAAACTATTAGTTATTTTCCTCTAAAAAATTACAGTTCACATGCGTCATTCGCGAAACGTCCTTTCAGGACTTTTCCACCCCTTCTTGAATTGTCATTCAAGAAGTATCGTTCGCACAGCGAATTCTTTTGCACAAAAAAAAAGAAGTACCGAAATCGACATTTTTATCAAAATAGGTACTTCTCTGTTCAAAGCATATTATATTTATTTATTCGGAATTACTGGAAGTAAAATGTGAGACGGATGTTCTCCATCACGATAAATCTTGTGCAGAACTGTCTCATTTCTGCATACATGGTATGGAATATACTCGGTATCACATACGCAACATGCACCATCCGGCAGATCCAGGCAGGAAATTTCCACGCAGATACGATGTCCTGCCTTGAATGTGTGACACACAGACATAACTTCCACGTTGTACTCGTTAATTTCTCCCGGAACAACCGGTTTCTGTGCTTCCCTGGTCAGTTTATGCCACGGTTTGTACGGTGTGCTCTTCTCTTCATCCAGTTCACGCATGGATGCCTTCAGCATACCTTTTGTCAGATATTTCTCCGGCAGTTCCGGGATTTCCCGCTCTCCTTTTCTTCCGGTACGGTCTGTGCAATCCGGTCCCAGATCTTTTAACACAACAAAGAAGTTCGTATCATCTGAATCAATGGAAGCCCAGAATTTGGCACTGATCGGTCCTGCGATTGTTACATCTTCCGGTAACGGGTCGGTACAGTAACGTACTTTTTCTATTTTATTTGTAATTGTTGGCGGTGTCTGTACAAATGCATCCGGTACATCTGCGCCGTCCCACGCATATGGATCAATTTTCTCTGTACGCATTCTCTCCCAGCTGTCAAAATACAGCGGTGTCCATTCTGTCTCCGGAACCGGCCAGTTACTTGCAGAACGCCACTCATTGGAACCGGTTACCCAGTAACGAACCGGTGCTTCTTCCATGATTCTGGTATCAATTCCCTTGAGCCAGTAATCATACCATTTCAACATTTCTTTATGCATGCCACGCTCCTGGAACGGACGCGCGCGATGCGCCGGACCTGTCAGCATCAATTTTTTCGGTACGCCCTGGATTTCTTTGTACCAATCCTGTGCTCCCTGCCAATGAAAATGATAATCAATGGCATACTGTCCGGATCCCAGATACACCGGAATTTTAATATTGGATGCTTTTTTTACACCAATCTCATATGCATCATCCGTATCATACGGGTTCAGCATGGTATAAAACATCATTGGCTGAAGCTGACCTTTCATTGTCAGGACATTATACAAGTTGCGGTACATCTGATAATCCGGGTTGTTCATGGCTGCTTTCCATGCTGCATCCAGCTCTGGCGGCAGTTCACCCGGTGCCTGGATTGCTGCATGATCTACACTCATCGGTCCCAGATGGTACATCAGTGTGTTAATTACTCCTCCCAGATTCATCTCACGGAACATACCATAACACCAGCCCGGATCCTGTGGAAAAATCGCTTTCAGATGTGGTGGCTGAGCCTGCGCTGCCATCAGCTGATTTACACCAAAATTAGACAGACCACACATACCGACATTTCCATCACACCATTCCTGTTCTGCAATCCATTCGATTGCATCATAATGGTCAAACGGTGCCATCATCGGATTTCCTTCCCCTGATTTTCCTGCACCTCTTGCCTGAATCAGCACATGGACATAACCTCTGGATACCATATATTTTGTATCCCCGGATTCAATATTTCCAAACCAGAAATGAGACCAGCTCGGCTGTGCCGGCATACTTTCGTTATAATCTGCATCCAGCAGATCTTTGTTATGCTGACCAAAGGATACTATTGTAGGAAATGGTCCTTCTCCGTCCGGAAGATTGATATCCGCACAAAGCTGACATCCATCTCTCATTGGAATGTAAACATCTGTCATCCGTTTCATTCCTGTATACAATACTGGCGGATCATATTCTTGAAATTCTTTGTATTCATGTTTCATTTTTACTTTCTCCTTTCATACATTGCAGATATCGTCCTGCCTGATATGTAAATTTTATCAAAAAGCCACTTTTTGCATTTGGACAATAGTGACCATTTTTTTCTATTTTTTGTGCAATACCATACATGTTTTTACATACTGTATGCGATTGCACAATTATTTTATTTTTTCGGTCTCCTGATTCCAAAGGATATTGCAAAACTACAAGCCCAGAGAATCAACGCCAGATATATCGTGGACAGATACGACTGACTCATGTCATATAATTTTCCGGAAATCGTAGATGAAAGAGATGCCAGCATTAACGTCGTCGTCACGATTGAAAAATTCTTCGAGTAGTGTGTTCTTCCATAAAAGTCGCTGATGACAGCTGACCCCAACGGGGTCACTCCACCATAAGCAATTCCATATACGATAAATGCGATAACGAGTACACCAATCCGACCACTCAATAATGCCGCAAGAATCAGTGCCACCGCAACGGCATATATGATCATATCGGAAATAAGAGTAAAACGAACCCCTTTCTTGTCATATACCTTTCCAAATATCACACGGCCAATTCCGTTAAAAAGTGACAGCAGACCTGTTACTGTGGCCAGATTTGCATCTGATATTCCCTGTGCCACTTCTCCTGCAATTCCATTTCCCTGAGAAACAATCGCCAGACCTGCTGCACCGATCAGAACCGCCCAGATATAATAAAACCAGAAACTTTTCATTCGAACCATCTGCCCTGGTCCAACTTCACAGGCAGACGGAGTGACTGCATTTTTCTTTTCTCCTGTTACTACCTGATTTTTCTCCGGATATTTTAAGAGACATCCGCAAATAACCAACACAACGCAGATAAAAATCCCCATGATTTTAAAAGTTGTCTGCCATGTATCACTTCCATCCGAAGGTGTCATTGCAGCAAATACTTTGCCGATGATAAAACTGCTGATACCAAATCCCATCATCATAATACCTGATATCAGCCCCTGTTTATCCGGAAACCATGCTGACAAAGTGCTCATGATCACATTGTACGTCATTCCTGCCGCAACACCTCCAAACACACCAAATCCAAGATACAGCATTTCAATCTGTGAACCACAAAATCCTGTCAGCAAAAAACCGATCAAATACATTCCTGCAGATAGCAGCATGTATTTTGCTACAGATAATTTTCGTCCCAGAAATCCTGCTATTACACCACCAATACAGAAAAAAATCATGACCAGTGTAAACGTCAGCGACAACTGTGCTGTGCTCCATCCCGGTCTTGATGCACTGATTGGGCGAGCCATCACAGACCAGGCATATACAAAACCAGACAGAAGCATAATCACTAAGCCGGCAATCATATAACGCGTCCTTTTTATACTTTGCATTTTTAAATCTCCCTTCATTTTTCATTTAACTTTCTCTCACAGCTTTGTTTTCTACTCAGACAATTTTAGCAAACTTCCTTTTAGGACATGGGAGCACTTCTTCACAATTTCACTCCACATTTGTACAATTTTGCACATAAAAAAGAAACAGTGGAACTGACACTTCTGCCAGAATCTCTGCTTCTCTTCTTAAAACGCGTCGTATTTATTTTTTGACTTATTCTACTAATTTTCTATCCAATCAGCACTTTCTTCCCACAAAACGCAAAGCCATAAGTCCGAATTCGCTCCGTTGGAATTCCACGCTCAACTAGCTGTGCTGCATATTGTTTCCGTTCAATCTGCGCCAGTGCCTCCTTTACAGTATCCTGCAACGTTTCCTCATCCTCGGTATCCTGCACTTTAAACTCCAAAATAATCGCATCATCTGCCTGCGGGTTGCGTGGTTCCAGCATCACATCATATCTTCCAAAACCACTCTCCCGGTTAGAAGTGATGATATACCTCTGATTCAGATCCACGATCAGACCAAGTACAAATCCATGGTAAAAACGCTCCGGTTCCTCCTGCGACGGATGTTTCCCGGTGTCAAAATAACTGAATACGTTCAATGCCACACGATTCATATATGCATTCATCGCTTTCTTATCCCCAAGAAGCAGTGCTTTGATAAAATCATTGTAATCCGCTTCCGCACTGGAAAACCAGTCCCGAACCATATTTCCAAACATCAGCTTCACTTCCAGATTTGTGATTGCAAGCTCATATTGGGGCTGGCTTCCATCCGGAATATCGCGGTATTGTTCAAAAGACAACACTTTCAGATAACCACTTGCCAATAACAGACTCCAGATTGCTCTCTCATTTCCATCCAGCTGATCATATACGATCTGTTCATCAATTGGAGACTTTATAGATTCTCCCCTTAACAAAATTTCAAACTTTTCCTTTATCTGGCGATTTCCTTCCCTGAGAAGTTTTCCAATCAGACTATTGGAGCTGGTATTTGCCCAATACGCTGTGTATCGTTTTGTGTCCAGGAAATTCAAAATAGACCACGGATTGTAAATATCTGCATGCGTACCAAAAATGAATCCGTCATACCAGTGTTTTACCCGTTCACGCTCTTCGGATAAACCACACTCTGTCAGTGCCGCGAACACTTCTTCTTCCGTAAATCCAAACGATGTTGCATACTCATCCGAAGTGGTGGTCACTACTTTTAAATTATTTAAATCCGAAAAAATAGATTCCTTGCTTACCCTGGTAATTCCCGTCATCATGGCTCTTTCCAGCCACGGATTCGTCTTGAAAGCAGCATTAAACATACTTCTGGTGAATCCTGCCAGTTCATCCCAGTAACCATTTACATATGCTTCCTGCATCGGCGTATCATATTCGTCCAGCAGAATGATCACCTTTTTTCCATAATAGCGGCATAAATAATCCGACAGCTGATAGAGCGCCAGTGACGCATCACTGTCATCCATATCCTCTGAAATACGTTTAAAAAACGCAATATCCGTCTCATACAACAAACCGCTCTCCAGAAGATAGGAATGATCCGCATATAATTTTGTCAGAAGCTGACAGATTTTCTTTCTTGCCGTTTTGTATTCTTTTTCCTTCACGTTTGCAAAAGACAGACTGATAACGGGATACGTTCCCTGAAGATCCTGATATTTTTCTTCTTTCCAGATACTCAATCCCTGAAATAAAGACCCACAATCAGCATATTTGATGGAAAAAAACTGCTCCAGCATACTCATATTCAAGGTTTTTCCAAAACGGCG
>CAVKTR010000132.1:0-6337 GCA_963659325.1 Dysosmobacter segnis | reverse complement strand
TCATCTTGTTATCACTCGGCAAACACAGACCTCTCTGGAAAATATCCATTCCCACATCTAACGGTCTACCATCTTCGCCAAATGCGCCACCGGAAATATAAGCATTTGTTTTTGCCCTTCCATTTCCTTCTCTGGTCACAAATCCATTCATCCGATAAATCGGCTGCATATGCATTGGTTTCCAGATTGGTCTGCCTTCCGCATTGATAGATGCGATTGCTTCCAGGATTTCTGTTGGACAGCTTTTTCCTGCTTCGGCCACATACAATGCTTCCTGTTCACCGCGAACCTGTTTGCACATTGCTTCTGGTTCAATGATCATGCAGGATAACCAGAAGTTCGGTTCAGAATTATTTGCATCATAAGGATTCATCGTTACTGGTAATCCCTCAAAACCTTTTTTGTATCTCTCATAAATTGCTTTTTTCTGTGCAATATGTTCTTCCAAATACGGAAACTGGCCTCTTACCACGCCTGCAATTACATTACTCATGCGGTAGTTGTAACCAAGTTCCTCATGCTGATACCACGGAGCATTTTCACGCGCCTGCGTAGACCATTTTCGAACTTTGTTTGCAGCTTCTTCATCATCGGTCAGAAGCATTCCACCGGAAGAACCGGTAATGATCTTATTTCCATTGAATGAAATTGCATTATAAGTACCAAAAGTTCCTGTCTGTACGCCTTTATAAGTTGCACCAAGAGATTCCGCTGCATCTTCAATGACCACTGCATGATGTTTTTTGCAGATTGCTTTTAATTCATCAATTTTCCCAGGTGTTCCGTATAAATGTGCGATTACAACTACTTTTACATCCGGGTACAGTTCAAATGCTTTTTCCAATGCAACCGGATCCATGTTCCAGGTATCATATTCTGTATCAATAAAAATCGGAACACCACCTTCATAAACCACCGGATTGACCGTTGCATCAAAGGTCATATCAGAACAAAACACTTTATCTCCCGGTTTAATACCCGCCAATTTCACAGCCATATGCAATGCGGCTGTTCCAGCAGACAATGCTACTGCATATTTACATCCAACTTTTTCACAAGCCAGACGCTCTGTTTCATTGATATTTGCTCCAACGGTTGACATCCAGTTTGTTTCATATGCTTCTTTTACATACTCCAGCTCCGGACCATGCATTGTCGGACTGCTCAACCAGACTTTTGACTCAAATGCATCGTATTTCTTCTTATTAATAAACATTGCTTTTCATCCCCTGTTATTATGTATTACATTTTTACGACTTACTCGTAATCTCCAACCCCATGCAAAGTTCCATCTCACCCCTTGCATAAGGCAGACTGATCCTCGCCAGCCGTTTATGTCGATCTATTTTTCTGATCCGTGACTCATAACCAACTAACGGTCCCTGCGTCACATGTGTTTTTCCTTCTGCGATATAACCGGTGGACATTCCCATATGGTGAGAATCGTCTGATAAATGGCGCAACAATTCCTCTTCCTGGCTGTCTACAGGCGTGACAATACCGCCGGTAGCCAGTATTTTGGATGCCAGCTCATTGCGATTCATTTCTTTCTCCAGTTGTTCACCATTGCTGCTCTCTATGAAGAAATAATCCGGAAAGGTATAAGAACGCTCCAGATGCCATTCGCCCTGATAACGTTTCATTCGGTCGTATGTAAAAGTAAAGATGCAGGTTGCTGCCTGCTCAGATAATGTTGCCTTACATATTTCCATCAGATGTTTCATATTCTGATTCGGACAATGTATTACGTACCAGATATTGATCCCTCCTTTTCGCAGAATACGGAATTCTACGAAAAAATTTGAAACGGCTTTTGGTTATCTTGGTTAAAAATTGCTGTTTATTGAATGGATTTTTTGTAAAGATTTGGATGTATTTTCGTTGATTTAACTAAGATTTTAATGTTTTGACAGGAAATTCGATTTTATTCTTGCTTTTTCGACACATAGGGACTATAATTTTACGAAGAATTCCGTATTCGGCGAAATTGACAAATTGATTTTATACAATATAGACAAAAAAGTTCGATCTCAGTCTCTGAAATCGAACTTTTCTTATTACTTATATACAATTTTCTGAAGTCTATTTTTTAGAATATAACTCACTCATTATTCTTTCAATGCCGTTACTGCTTTTTATAAGCGATCTGTATCTTCATGTTCTTCTACTTCCCACTCAGTACTTTATCCAGCACCTGTGCCAGCGGATCCATCGCATTAATTGCCTCCTGCAGTGTATTTGTCTGCGCTCCCACCTCAATCAACAATGACTTCGGACAAAGATGCATATTATAACGATAACTTTTCAGATATATTTTCCGCGTAAATCCCGGATACAGTTCTGTCGCAGCAAGCTGCATTTTCAAAGACATGGCCAGGTTATCTTCTATATAAGGATTACGCAGATAATCAATATCTCCGGTGGCCGTCGTTTTACTCAGGCCGTTAAAAAACATCACCTGCGCCATATCTACACCATTGACATTCGTTGCCAGGCGCGTGGTGTCTGCCACACCGTCACGGTGCAGGTCGATAACGACCTCGATGGACGGATTATCCTGCAATATTTTCTGGATTACAGGTGCCGCTACGTTATAGGCATGATCACGATCTGTGTCATAAATTCCAGTATCATGCAATACGTGATATCCGTATGTATCCTGCAAAAGCTGCGTCAGTCGGTTTCCTACTGCAATGACCGAGGTGTTTGGATCACCCTCTATGGAATCTGCGTAGCCTTCTGAACCATGGGTATGGTATATCAGAATCTGTGGCACACTTTCCGTAGTTTTCTGGATAGTGCAGTCCTTGCTCAACAAATTTTGTACTGCAAGCTGAGAGTTGTTGATGGTGGTGGATTTGTCCACGGTGTAATAATGCTGAATTAAATAATCGAAATCATTTAATTTTTCCAGAGATACCGTATTTCCACCAGCCGATGCTGATGTTGCCGCGATATCTGATGATGCACCATTTTCACTGGTTTGTGTATTTGCAGAATCTGCTTGATCTGAAGAGGCAGTATTATTTTCCGTAGCAGCATCTGCCACCTGTGTTTCCTGTGGATCTTTTTTTGCCAGAATCTGATCGTACGTCAACTGGCTTTCAGACTGCATATCGTACATGGTTGTATCGTCTTCTTCTATATTATATGTAGTCTGCATTCCATCCCCATTTGCCAGCACCGGAGCATACTGCTTCAGCATCAGATAACAGATCTGATATTGCAGCCGGTTCCACAAAGTGGTATTGCGGATTCCAAATATAAAAATGAGCGCAGTTAAAAACAGTACGAGGAAACTTGTTCCCCGCACTATCCAACGTACTCTTCTCTCTTTTCGTTTTCTTTTCCTTGTAACTTTCAACATTTTTCCCATATACAATATATATGATGGCTTTCGAAAAATATTCAGTTTTTTAACATTATTTGGCATCATCTTCTACTTTAGCAAAAATTTCCAATGTTTCTTGTAAAGTAATCATATCCATTCATCTTCATTGCATTATTCCATTTATATACACAACTGCTTTTCTTATATAATTTTAACCGCAAAATGCCAGATTAATCGCCTCCGATATCGTATAACTCATACGTTTAATCTCCGCATCAATATCCTTGGGTGTCACAAACATATGATTTAACTGCGGAGACAACAGCTCCCGGATCAAATTCCGATGTTCCGCTTCTGTCAGTTTACTCCAGGATGTTTTTAACGGCTGCAGGCTCTCCGCATGCGCCAGTTCATCGATCAATGCAGACATGGAATCATAGACAATGGTTGCTGCTTCGACTACAGTCGGAATACCGATGGCAATAACCGGAATTCCTGTTGTTTCTTTTGTAATGCTGTAACGATGATTACCGACACCGGAACCGGGATAAATTCCTGTATCTGTAATTTGAATTGTCCGCCCCAGACGGCGGACGCTGCGGGCCGCCAATGCATCTACCACGATCAGATAATCCGGTTTTACTTCACGGATAATTCCGGCTATGATCTCCTGACTTTCCATCCCGGTCTGCGCCATAACGCCGGGCACAATAGCGCTGATTGGCTGCACCTGTTCATTTTCGTAGGCCCGTCTGCCAAATTCTTTTATAATATGCCGGGTGATATACAGATTGTCCGCCACCTGCGGGCCTAATGCATCCGGTGTGACAAGGCGATTTCCTAATCCGGCTACCAAAATTGAGGTTCCGATTTCTTCTTTTTTATCAGTATTTTTATTATCTTCGTCAAAATGTGTGCTACACTTTCTTTCTATATTTTCTGAACCCTCTCGACTTTCTGATTCTTTCTCCTTCTGCTCACCTGTTTTTCTCCTATCATCCACCGGAATCAGTTCTTTTAAAATCTCCGCCAACCGCTTCGATATTTCTCTGTGATAATCCTCATCATCCTCGATCATTTCCGCCGCCTCCAGCGTAATATACGTTCCCCGCGGCTTTCCCATCTGCTTTGCCCCATTTTCAGTCGTAATTCGCACGGTCGTAATATGAATCTGCTCTTCCTCGTAATCTTCTTCCGTGACAGTGATCCCTTTTGCCTCTTCCTGCGTCTTTGCAATCCGTTCATTTTCCTCTACCGCAAGGTCTGTTCTGACTTCAAACATACAAAAAACACCCCAACTTTTCTAAATAATCCTAGTATTTCTAAAAACACAAACAATTATACCAATTTTTTCATTTTTTTCGGTTTTTCTATTGACAATTCCTGTTTTTGACCCTATAATACATGAGTATGTTTACATTAGTTCGTCCGTGTCCGGCTTTAATGTAACAATCATTTAAGAATTCTCAGCATGGGAGGTGTACAGATTGGCTAACATTAAATCAGCAAAGAAAAGAATCTTAGTTGCGCAGACAAAGACAGAAAGAAATAAATCTATCCGTTCTTCAGTGAAAACAGCTATTAAAAAAGTAGAGGTAGCTGTTGCAGCAAATGATAAAGAAGCAGCTAGTGCAGCATTAGTATCCGCTACTTCCGTTATCAGCAAAGCTGAATCCAAAGGTGTTTATCACAAAAACAATGCTTCCAGAAAAGTTGCTCGTTTAGCAAAATTAGTGAACAGCATTGCGTAACAAGTGCGAATAAATACGAATTAATAAAGAACAATTGGTGCCGTCATACCAGTTGTTCTTTTTATTTTTCTCATTATATAAAAATGGCGAAGTGCTTATCGTAACACTCCGCCGAATTTCTATTTCGTATAATTTACCAGATTTTCAAGTACTTCCGCTGCTTTTCCAGAATCAATCGCTTCTTTTGCCAGAATGATTCCATCTGCGATGCTGTCTGCCTTTCCACCGATATAAAGAGCTGCGCCTGCATTCAGCAGCACGATCTCACGTTTTGCACCCTGCTCTTTTCCAGAAAGGATTGCGCGTGTGATCTCTGCATTTTCTGCAGCGGTTCCGCCCTGCAGTTCTGCCAAATCTACCGTCTTAAATCCAAAATCTTCCGGTGCGATCTCATAGTTTTTTACCGCTCCATCTTTTAATTCTGATACAACCGTCTTTGTGCTCAATGTGATTTCATCCATATGATCTCTGCCGCTGACTACCAGTGCACGTTTTACGCCAAGCTGTCCCATAACATTTGCAATAGTTTCTGTCAGAGCCGGATCATACACACCAACTACCATACCTTTTGCTCCGGATGGGTTTGCCAGAGGACCAAGGATGTTAAATACGGTACGAATTCCCATCTCACTTCGTGCCTGACCTACAAACCGCATGGATTTATTGAAGGTCTGAGCAAACATAAATCCAATGCCTACTTCATCCACGCAAGCCTCTACTTTTTCCGGCTCCATCATAATATTTACACCAAGCTGCTCCAACACATCACCAGCGCCACTTTTACTTGAAATGGAGCGGTTACCGTGTTTTGCCACCGGAACTCCAGCTGCTGCCGTCACGATAGCAGATGTAGTAGATATGTTAAAGGAATAGGTGCAGTCCCCGCCAGTTCCTACCAGATCAATAAAATTGTCGGAATGTGGATGAATGTGCTCTGCCTTATCTGCCAGCACGGAGGCCAGACCAACGATCTCGTCAATGGTCTCACCTTTCATACGCAGTCCGGTCAAAAATGCTCCGATCTGTGCCTGTGTGGCTGCGCCAGTCAAAAGAAGCTCCATTACTTCTCCTGCCTCTACACGGGTCAGATCCTGTCTGTCTGCTACTCTCTGAATTGCCTGTTTCATATCCATGATACTAATTCTCCTCGTATAATAAGCCTATCCCCGAAATATACAGGGGGTAGCTTATTCTTTTTTTGTATAGAGGAATCATTCTTCTGGAGGTTCTCTCCCTGATCTCATCCCCTATACAG
>CAVKTR010000131.1:0-6453 GCA_963659325.1 Dysosmobacter segnis | reverse complement strand
ATCCGGTAAAACCGGTCCGCCTCCGCTTTCCCCGGAGGACGTTCCAGATAATCCGCCACAATAGTCTCGAGCCCTATTTCTTGAGCCTTGCGAATTGCCGGCAGCTGCTGAAAGCCGCCTCCCAGAATCAGAATCTTCATACGTTTCTGCCTTCCCCCTTTTCTGCGTGCTGCAGCGATCCCGGGTGCGCAAATTTACAAATAACCCAAGCTTCGCTGCTGTTGCTATTAACAGATATATGCAATATGGGAATATCTTAGCAGAAAGTTAGCAGCATAATAGTATTATTCTGAAATTCCGGCTATTTTTATGACTTATGCATGATTTTACATCACATTTTCAGATGATTCTCACATTTCTTCAATCTCTACATCCTGAAAATTATCCTTCAGAATCCGTATCACACAATCAAAACGCTTATCAAAAAAGGCTTTCACGCTGGCTGTCTCTATTTCATATCCATCATTATCAGAACCGTAGAACCTCTTCATATGTATCTTCATTGCTTCCTGCATTTCCTGCTGATATTCTGCAATCTGCCGATCCGCACTCTCGGCAGAAAAAACACCTTTCCCCAACTCAATCATCCGATCTGCCAGTTCCTGTCGAAATAACTGATTGGTACAGAGATTGTCAAACAACCTGCTGGTACTTCTCGTATTCTGAATCGTATCCATAGCAGAAATGTCCGGTCTCAAGTCCGTATCCAATCCGGTTAGTCCGCCGGAATTCATGTCGAAAATGATAAATCTCCATTTTCCATCCTCGTATTCTCCGTATCCCGTTTCGTGTACGCGCCACAAGGCACTGTTCTCCGCTGCAGGCTTCCAATCGCTGTATCTCCCGGTATACAGCTCTACAGCCAGATAATCGATCGTGCTTTCCTTATCCAGAAGGTCCCAGACTTTTTCATAGACAGAATCATCTGTCATATCTGCATTCTCCAGAAAGTGCATCATTTTCTGATATTCATCAAAATCTTCTGAATTTCCAGACTCCAAAGCTGTTCCCTTAACAATTGTCACGTTATCTTCAGAAACGTCATACCGACCGCTGATACTGCCGGCATCCACGCTGTCGGCAATGTAATAAAATCCCCAAAACTCACCATCCAGGAACAGCATGCAGGGCTTATAATGCATAGAGACGATTGCGCACCCTGCGTCTCCACAAAAGTCATACGTAATTCGATCCTGTATTTTGGAATACCAGTCATCACCGCAGGATGTCAGCGTAATTTTGTCCTGCAGAAATCCATTTCCCCAAAAGTCATAATGGAACACATTGTTGCCGTCGTACTCTTCTCTCGCAAAGAGGTTCAGACTTTTCTGGATATATCCGCGGCTTCCACCGCCTTGAATACGTACACCTGCCAGCTGTGAGAGCACCAGTTCATGCTCTTCGTTGTAAAATTGAATCGACGCCGTGCGTTCCCATTTTTTCCCGCGCTGGCGATAGTTGGCATCCCACCACCACCAATAGTGGCCTTCTATATTCTCCGGTTGTGTCCCGCCATTTTCTATAAACTCGTCCAGTTTTTCCCCTGTTACATATATGCCGTCATCATAATCAAACAGATCATCCGGATCCAGCGTCACAGAAACTACGCTGATACCGTCATACCCTGTTTTATCAGAGAAATCAACGAAATAGGTCCCGGTTATCACTTCGCTCTTTTTGCCGTTCTGATAGTAAACTGCCCGGATGACGCTGCATTTATCGACATTGTAATCAGGAACCTTATATACAGGAGCTTCAACGCGTCCAAGGCCGGTGATTTCCTGGTGCTCATTGACATACTCTTCGTATGCGTTCTGGCTATCTTCTATTTCTTCTGTCAAAAAACCGGTTGTAGTGTCAGTGCGAACTGAATACACATTTTCATTGTCCGATGCATCCGAAATGTGAATGCTCCTCGAATAATGAATAGAATCTTTATCCGGTTCACTTCCGTCGAGTGTATAGTAAATCTCATCCGTCGGCGCAACAATTGTCAGATCAAACTCGTAGTCATAGAATCCCGAGGCTGCTGAGAAATAGAAATCACTGTCCTTCAGTTTATTATTCTCATACTCCAGTATATACGGGCGCTCCGCTTCTCCTGCAAAAATCCAGAGCAATATGAGCACTGCAGCCGCCGTCACAATCAAAAGGTTTTTCGTTATTTTCGACGACATATTCAGAATGTCACCTCGCCGTCATGCTTCAGAAGAGACACAGAATGAACCGACTGCAGAACAGAAAGCTCTTCGGCCAGCCCTGTACCATCCTCGACACGCAGCTCATATACGACATCGGCCCTCCCATTCTTAATCGTTCTGGATTTCTCCGTATAGGAACGGCAATATTTCTTAAGCACGGCATCGATGTCCGCATTCACTGCGTGGCTGCTGTCCGTGTTCATAACCAGAATTTTAGAGGCTCTTGCAAGCGGAATGCGTTCAAATACGAATATTGCCAGAGTAATTACCAAGGAAAGTACAACTGCTATCTCAGCATGCCCGGCACCACATATAATTCCAACGCTGATGGACCAGAACAAAAAGGCCAGATCGATTGGTTCCTTAATCGCAGTGCGAAAACGAACAATGGACAAAGCACCCACCATACCAAGAGATACGACAACGCTCGTCTGGATCGTCAGAATAATGGCCGCTGTAATTAACGAAACCACAACCAGCGACAGATTAAAATTCTTCGAATAAAACGTTCGTCTCGTCATTAGTCGATAGCAGAAGAAAATATACGCCGCAAGCGCCAGCGTCACCAAAAGTGCAATGATCGTCTCTTTCGTGCCGATTTCTGTTGATGCAAATCCCTCCAGAAAAGATTTTTTTAAGATATCCTCAAATCCCATTGCCAATGTTCCTTTCTAAATCGCGTATTTTCTGCAAAGATAGTATTTCGAAAAAGTTTCTGTCCGCATGTTGGTAAGCTGCACCGCATGATAGATGTAGTCCGGCAGGAACTCATCAAACTTCACTTCCAAAAGATGCTGCCCATGCGGCAGCACCATTCGTTTTCTTACATGCTCCTCAAAAAAGTCTTCTATATCCGGTGATGAAAAGATATGACAATCAAACGTAACGCGTACATTCCCATTGCTGCAGACAAACGGCATGCGATCATACCCCACCACGACCTTCGGTGTCATGCCGTTCGATGCCATGCGCATGCAAAAACGATTCAGGACCGGACGATCCGGATCCCAGACAAATCGCCCCCCCAGGAGCTCTTCAAACTCGTTCTGAGAGATCAGGCACGAAGTTTTCCGGATCATCCCGTATTCCTTTCTCTTACATTCCAGAGACAGTCGGCTCTTATCGCAGTTATAGCTGCGAATCCTCCATTTTTCTCTGGGACTTACTCCATCCTCATTTTCTCTCAGACAGGAATCAAATAAATCGTCGAAATAAATGCTTCGGATGTGATACCAGCCGGTATCTCCTGCATTTGGATCTATCTTCGTCACTGAGGACAATGCAGTATTCAGAATTTCCATATCCTCAGTGCTGCAAATGTATTTCTGTTCATGGCGAAACTTAACTTCATCTACCACGCTTATGTTCCTTTCTGCCGTTTGCAAAATAATCCAGCGCAATAACGGCACCCAGCATTGCTGCAAGCACGACTCCGCTTGAAAGAGAAAGAAAGGAAGATGTCCGATTGATATCTGAATTCCTTACGTACTCCAGGTTGGAGCCCTTCAGGACAAGTCGGCACATTGTGCCCGAATCAGCGCTGTCGTCTTCATATTCCCGGATATTCTGATACATTTTCTTCAAAAATGAGCGATTAATATCTGACGTCTTTAAAAGTGATGATTTCTTAATCTCTCCGGTGAAGTTATCTGTAACCAGTGGATTATCACCTGTACTATAACAATAGCGGACCTCTTTGCAGGTATACGACAGGATCCCGCCGGCCTCTCCTTCTGAACTGCTTACCTGACCAAAATTCATACAGAACAGAATCCGTCCCTGAAAGTTGTCTGCGATTCCTCCTGCCCGCACACCGTTTACAGATGCCTTGTTATAACAATTGATGATCGCCGCACAAGATGCTCCATGACTTGCAATCGCCCCGACGCACGCCCCAGTAATCGTCCCGCTTTCAATTCCGAGATTTCTCACCTCTCCGCACAGCACGCCGAAAAGTCCCACATTCCCGCTCACATCATCCTTCGGATAGATCGTAAGGTTGCTGATCGTATGTCCGGTTCCATCATAAAATCCATAAAAGTAATGATCGGATCCATATTCTCCGATCGGAATCCAATTCGTTTCCGATTTCAGATCAATGTCGTTTGTCTGCCGAAAGTACGTATAATCAAAAGAATCTCCCGCATTTACAAGATCTCTGAATTGCTTCAATCCGGCGGCATCTTCGATCAGATACGGATCCTCTTTCGTTCCAGAGCCTCGGAAATTAACCTCATTTGCGTGCACAGCAGCCGGCATAACTGCGAGCATAAAAAAAAGAGTGCCGATTGCCATCGCACAGCGGCAAATAATGAAA
This sequence comes from Dysosmobacter segnis, assembly GCA_963659325.1. GTDB lineage: Bacteria > Bacillota > Clostridia > Lachnospirales > Lachnospiraceae > Eubacterium_I. Next base: position 1,935 of record CAVKTR010000131.1, on the reverse strand, counting down.
GACAATGACGTTTCCAGCGAATAACCATTTTTCAACATACATCAACTCCGAATCTTCTATGAAGGCAAATATGCCCGCGCGCCCTGACAGTCATGGAAACGCTGATTAAAGTGCTTCCTACGCCAGATTTGCGTGCAAATTATCATGCAGTAAATCAATATTGCTTCCGATCGCAAATCCGTGCAATCCACCGGAGGCTGCTAGGGAGAGTCTGCTCAATGTGGTAAAATCCAACTGATAAAGGATATCACAACAAGAGGAGAACTGTCAGCATATGAAGCGTATAAATGTGACACGCACGAAGCCTATGAATAAGAAAATGCATCCGTCCGGCACCCATCTCGAATCTTCTTCGGAAGGTCTCGATGGTCCGAACCGATATAAGACCATCCACCTGCTGCTCACAATGCTTTTTGCCGCCCTGCTGGCCGCGCAGGTTCTATTCCTGATCCGGTGCAATCTGACCGATATCATCAATTACGTGGACAGTGACATGGGGATGGGGCTGTACCATTTCCGTGAAATGATCCGGAATCGCACCATCAACCTGCCGGGCTACACGAATACGACCACGCTGGAGGTGGACACGTCGTTTCTGCTGGCGGTGCCGTTTTACCTGCTGACGCGGAATTTCTCCCTGTCGGTGGGGTTCTCCAACATCTGCATCATCGCGGCGTATGCCGTGATCGTCCGGGGCATTATGGCGGAGCTGGGGACGAAGCGGATGTATCGGCTCATAACGCTCATTCTGGTGTTCACGCCGTATGCCATCGGCATGCTGGACTACCTGAACATGATGTTCCTGGGGCTGGCATGCTACAGCATCAAGACCATGGTGCCGCTCCTGGGCGTGTGGTTTCTCCTGATGAAGAGGGAGCATCCGATCCGCCGCGGCGCAGTGCTGGCGTTGTATTCCGTACTGCTCTTTATCACCACGATGTCCACGGGCGTCTATGTGATGCTGTCCGGCATTGCTCCGATCCTGCTGCTGGGCGCGGTCAGGATGTGGCAGGAGGACTCTGTATTTTTACTCAAAGATAAAGTGAATGTGGTCTGGGGGGGCATGAGCATTGCGGCCTTTGGCCTCGGAAACTTCTTCTACAACCGGCTGTATACGGAGAATTCCAGGACCAACACGCTGCTGAATTTGAGCGACCTGTTCATCGATAATACGCTGTCCTACATCAAGGGGTTCTTTTTGCTGTTCGGTGCACTGCCGGATCGGGCGGTCCGGATTGTGTCGCTGACCGGGGTGAGTTATCTGGTGAAGGTGGTTCTTGTTTTCGCCCTGCTCGGCGCCTGCGTGCGAACACTATGGAGGCGGCGCAGCCCGCAGCAGCCGATGCAGGCGGTGCTGGCCGTTATTTTCCTGTGGAATGTGTTCATCATTTTCGTCAGCCAGACCCGGATCAGCGAGGATACGCTGATCCAGTACCGGTATCTCTTGCTGGGGTCGGTCCCGCTCCTGATCCTGCTCGGAAAGGACTTGAGTGACCGGAGTCTTGGGTGGTCGGACCGGCAGGAGGCGGCTGCGGGGATGATGCTGTTCCTGGCGCTGGCGGTCCTGGAGTATGGGTGCGACCGGAATGTGCAGACGTATCTGGACGAGCAGAATGCGTATCTCAAAGAGATCTGTCAGTACATTGATACGCTGCCTGTGAAATCGGTGATATGGCTGAATGACACGGAGTACTTTAATAAGTGCAGGGGCGTTGACGATGGCCACATCTGGGGGTGTTATCTCTCGCAGGAGCAGCGGCTGTACACCGGCGCGAACTGCTACGAGGCGGCCGGTCAGAGCAGCTTCTATGCGCCGGACGAGCCGAGTGCGCTGATCTGCTACACGAATGTGGCGCCGGCGGATTTCCTCTCGGAGGAGGTGGCGGCGCATTACACGCATGTCGGGACGGTGGAGTATTTTGAGGTCTATGTCAG
>CAVKTR010000130.1:0-6482 GCA_963659325.1 Dysosmobacter segnis | reverse complement strand
TTTATCGGCACACAGGGTATCATGCTTGATGACTATTATGAGTATGTCAGCGGAAGAATCGAGCAGGCAAATCAGAGAAGGAATTATCAGAGGGATGACCTGAATATCTCTACATCTCATTCTATGAATGATTCTGGCAGGATATCTTTTCACTGAATGTGATAAAACAGTTGGATTATAGTCCATATATCAGAAAACAATGATAAAATATGTACAGAGAAAAGGGAGGAAAAATAGAAATGAAAGAATCAGCCATCGACATTGAAGAATTTGAAGCCGAAGAAGTAAGTGAGAATATAACCCGTGATAATGATATTGATGATGCAAACAAAATCGAAGACTATGGGCCAAAGGTAAATGAGATAGATAGTAAGTGGAATGAAATTTATCGAATGCCAGATGGCCCGGCGAAAGATCAGAAAATAATTGAAGAGCTGGTGAAAGATCAGAACCTATTTACTGCTCTTGATTCTATCAAGGATGAAGCAGAAATGGATTATCAGAAAAAAGCAGCCATACATTTTGTAAATGGATTGCATTCTTTGGAAGGAAAAGAACTTGATGATGACAATAAAGAGAAATATATTAAACTGAAAGAGTCTTTAAAAAAAGGTAAGAGGGAAAAAACGGCCGTTCATCAGGAAATTTTACAGCGTATCGTCGGCAATTATGTTAAAGAAGTAGGGACATTGATTGAAGATAACGATAAATTGAGTCTGGATCAAATGAAGAATACCTGCTCGTACAGGGATTTACTGAAAGGGATTTCCTGGAGTCAGCTTTTTACAGCCGTAATGGAAACTGAGAGACTTCCAAGTCGGGATGACTTGAAAGAACGTAGAGAGGCTTCTGATGCACTGATGGCTAAGTTAAAGAGCGATGAAGCGTTGAAAAAGGTCATCCGGCATTTATATGAAAATCGATATAAATTAAGTAAAGATCCGGAACAAGAGAAAGTCATGAAGTTTACACCTATAATGCCCTATGTTAATACGGTGTACGGTGATGTGAATGAATTAAAGGCTCTGAAAGAGTGCATCGAGAAAAATGAGGCATCTGTGAAGGAGTATGGTAAGTGGAAAGAAGAAAATGCAAAGGAATATGAGGAAGTAGTTAAAAACTACACTAAAATGAAAAATCAGGTTATCAACTATAAGAAGCAGTGCGGACTGGAAGAGCAGATAAGGGATAAAATGAAAAAACTGGTTGATGTCATACACACTCTGGAGGAGACAGGAAAACCAAATTCCACACAGGAATATTCTACCATGATGACTGCTCTGCGCGACCTGAAAACCCGAATAGCGGATAAACCTGTAGCAGAGTGGAATGTTTCTTTTCTCCAATCTGCAATTGAAAATGCTTATCAGGTGACAAGTCATTACAAATCGCACAAATTAAGAGTGGGAGGATTGATCAACAGAAAAGGGAAGAGAGGCCGTACCCGTATCGAGCAGGCTGGAAATGCAATAGATCTTCTGAAACAAATGAAGGGACCGAAGGGACCGATGGGAGCAATGGCTGGAGTATGGTCAAAAGATATGGATCAGAAAAAATATGAAAACCTGAAAGATAAACTGACTAAGTATGAACTATACAAGAATGATTGTGCGGATCGAAAACGATTTAAAGATTTGGGAAAGGATCTGATGGAAGTAGGTATTGTAATCAAAGAGGGTGAGAGGAGAGAAGTGAAAGAAAAAGTAAAAGTGAAAGCTAATGAAATCAATGTAGAAAACGAAAATATCATTGATACGAGCAGTCAGCGGGAGAGAGTTAAGTAAGAAAAGGATTTTTGTAAACGCTGTACTAGCAGTCTGTAGATGAAAGAATCAAGTCAGTGAGTGTAGCGTGCCATTCAGAAGGTAATGTGCGTAAGTTTTTTTGAGAGCCAATGGCATGACGGTCAGCCGGCCGTCATGGGTTCTCCTGATATATCAGTCAGTTTTGTGGTGTACATTTCCGTTTTTTCTTTTCACGCAGTTCCCTGAAAAAAGTGCTCAGCATTGAAGAACATTCTTCCTGACAGACACCCTGTACGATTTCTACCTGATGATTAAAACCGGCAATTTGCAGAAGGTTCAGCACAGAACCGGCGCATCCGGCTTTCGGATTCATGCTCCCGATCACGACACGGTCAATCCGTGACTGCACCAGTGCACCGGCGCACATCTGGCAAGGCTCGAGCGTCACATACATTGTGCAGCCTTCCAGACGCCAGTCACCGAGCTTCTTCGCAGCCTTTCGTATGGCATTCAGTTCGGCGTGGGATAAGGTGTTTTTATCGATATTTCGGCGATTGTATCCGCGCGCAATGATCTTTCCTTCGGCATCATTTACGATAACGCATCCGATCGGAACCTCATCGATGGCATATGCTTTTCTAGCCTGCTTTATCGCCTGTTTCATAAATTTTTCCTCTGCGGTCATTATGTATCCTTTCACATTCTTACGAAACGTTATTATTGATTCCAACTGATTATTGATTCCAACTGAAATGAACAATCTGAGAAGGGTCTTCGTCCGTACCTTCTCTATTAGTTTCATGGAAACCCAGTTTGTGGATTAAATGCATGGATGCGGTATTTCCGGCTCTTACTCTGGCAAGGACACAATGAAAGCCCAGTGTTTCCCGGGCATATTTTAAAATAGCAGAACAAACTTCATAGCCGAAGCCTTCTCTCTGCCGTTCTACGCAGATCAGGTAACTGAGTTCCGGATTCTCCCGGCCTTTCTGATAATTAAGTCCTGCGCGTCCGATTATCTGATGCGACTGAATATCTTCGATGATCCATACACCATAATGCTGGGCATCGTACCGGTATCGGATGTATTTGCGGATATAATCCAGTTCTTCCTCTTTCGTATCCTGGATGTCGGACATATATAAGCGTATTTCCGGCGGTTCGTACATTTCAAATAATCTGTCCACGTCAGATGCACAGATTTCTCGCACGATACATCGCTTTGTCCGAAAAATTTCATATGGAATGCCAAGCATCCGATTTCGGATTTTTTCCAGATATTCTTTATCTACATGATTCACGTCTTCCAGTATATAAGGATACTCCGCCACCGTTAACGTCGTTTCGTATCTGTCGAGCGGCAGACAGGGTACCACAAGTTTTCCCTGCCGTTTTCCTTCCATGATCTTGTCCCACTCATTTGTCAAATATAATTCTTTATACCATCGTTCCATTTTAAAAATCTCCATTTATACATTGCCGGGTTTCCTATGCATCACCGCTTTTTTCAGAACATGTATTTGTCAAAAAAATAATCTTAAAAAAATAAAAAAAGCTTGCAGTCCCCCGTTTTTGTCTCACTTTTGTCTACCTCTCAATGCTATAATACTTTCATAAGAAACGCAACAGAAAAATACAGATCATCTCAGAGAAAAGGAGTACAACAAAATGATCATTACAATGATAATTCTTGGTTTTATCGCATACGTAAAGAAAACACAGGCAAAAAAATGTAACTGTTAATGTTAAAAAGCATTTGCTGAAAAAATAATAAAAAAATTTAAATCGTTACGAAGTCGTGAAAATTTATTGACAGCCCCCGACACCTGATGATATACTTAAAACTCGAGCAGCCGGGGTGGTAGCGGTACCTTGTACCATCAATCCGCTATAGTTGGGGTGATATCCCGCAGAGGGTTGTCAATTGTAGAGCTGCCTCTTATAAGCGGCGTAGATTCTTGGGTCTCACGCAACAGGAACTTATGAACCGGGTCAGGTCAGGAATGGAGCAGCCCTAAGTAGGACCTCTTGTGTGCCGTGAGGGTGCCTGGGATGAGTTGGCTGTAGGAGTAACGTCTGGGATTGCAATTCGAAGCGGGATGCTCGTAAAAAAGTCGTGTAGAACAGATAATGATTGTCTGTTGTACACGGCTTTTTTTCCTGCTAAGTAATTGTTAGCGTGCGGGACAAAACAGCCTGAGGTCTTCTTCAATACACACATTCATTTTTATAAAAACCATTAAAATGAGTGTTTTTTTACTTGAAAAACCATCAAAATAATGGTTTAATAAAAGTGAGGTGATATATCATATGAATAATACAAACTTTGCAATTCAGGAATATGTGACCGGTTCAGATATAAAAAGAGTACGAAAAACATTACAGCTGACGCAGAAAAAATTTGCGGAATTACTAGGTGTTTCCAAAGCAACGATGGAGCGCTGGGAGACGAAAGAAGATAAAATTACCGGTCCGATTGTTTTATTATTAAAAATATTAGAAGACCATCCGGAGTATGTTATGAAAATTCAGATTCCGGACAAGGAATATGGTTTGCGTATGTGGTATATGCATGAGCAGGAAATATGTACGCTGATCGATGTAGATGAACTGAAAAAACGGGTAAAAATCAAAAATTATACAGACAATATTATGTTTCAGGCTTTTGGAAATCTGAAGGAACCAACCTACGAAGATTACGAGGCATTTCTGGAGTCCCGCTGTTTTCCAAAAAGCCGCGATAAAATGAAACTGATTTTAAAAGATCTTGATCTGCCGTTTTATGATCCGCTGATGATCATTCAAAAAACGGATGGCAGAATGGCAGAAGATCATTTTTGGATTCGAATAGAGAGGTGACAAATCTATGATCGAATTGTTTGAACAAAATGAGCGAAAAGCCGACCGACAATCCTCCAAGGGAAACCAGCTTAAATGGGAAAATGATGGCATCTGGTACAAAGCAGATTGTACCGGATATGAAGGACTTGCCGAATATATGGTATCACACCTGTTGGAAAAATCTTCTTTGGAAAAAAATGAATTTGTACAATATGATTACGAACAGATAAAATATAAAAGCGTTTTTTATAATGGTGTAAAAAGCAGAAATTTTTTGTATGATTACTGGCAGATTATAACTTTGGAGCGACTGTTTCAAAATTTTTTCCAGAAAAGTTTGTATGAAGCGGTATGGCATATACAATCTTCTGTGAAGGAACGGTTTGAATTTCTGGTGACACAGGTGGAGCGTATTACTGGATTGAAAGATTTTGGAATTTATTTAAATAAATTGCTGACAATTGATGCACTGTTTGTGAACGAAGATCGTCATATGCATAATATAGCTGTGCTGATGAATCAAAAAGGTGACTTTGCATATTGTCCTATTTTTGATCATGGTGCTGGATTGCTTTCAGACACAAGCATGGACTATCCGTTGGGGACTGACGTATATGATGCGCTTTCAGAAGTAAGGGCAAAAACAATCAGCGGCAGTTTTGAGGAACAATTGGACGTATCAGAAGAAGTATGCGGGACAAATCTGTATTTTCATTTTACAAAAAAAGATGTGGAACGATTATTAGATGAAATACCCGGTTATTCTGAACAGGAGAAAGAAAGAGTCCAAGATATCTTATTTGAACAGATGCGTAAGTATAAATATCTGTTTAAAAATTAATTATAATGTAAATATAATATGATACAACACAACGTGAATGAAAGACCTCAGGCTGTTTTTCTCACTAAGCGATTGTTAGCGTGTGAGACAAAACAGCCTGAGGTCTTCTTCATAACATAAATTCTTTTTCAATACATAAATTTTGAAATCATTCCCATTTTATCGCGGCAGATTCCACTCAAAATGTTTCGCCAGGTATCGAACGACCAGAACCAGGCAGAAACCAATCAGTGCAGCGGCACTTTCCGGTATAAATTGGTACAAGATATAGTATCCAATAATACCAAAAATACAAGCCGTAGCGTAAATATGCTTCTGAAGCACATACGGAATGTCGCCGGCCAGCAGATCACGCAGGATTCCACCACCTACACCTGTGATCAGTCCCACAAATGCGAGCAACAGAAACTGATCTGTATGCAGGAAACGGATGGTTGCTTCCATACCGAGGATGGTGAAAGCAGCCAGTCCGAGGGTATCGGACAGAAACAGAAGGTTGTGATACATGATATCCGTGCGGCGTGCGATTTTTTCGGCAATGGTATTTCGGGTGTGGAGTTTCCAACAGATGAAAACTACAAGCGCTGTAACCGATGAAATAACCGTACATTTCGGATTCTGGAACATGGCAGGCGGAGTATTTCCGATCACGATGTCACGAATGGCACCGCCGCCCACGGATGTTACGATTCCGAGGATCAGTATACCAAAAAGATCCATTTCTTTTTTGATGGCCAGCATGCTGCCGGAGATTGCAAATGCAATGGAGCCGATGATCTCAAATACAGACATTAAGTTTGTCACGTTAATATCCTCCCCGTTGAGATTTTTGCGTTTGGCGCCTATATGCGCAGTACATTTAACATATCATACTTATGATTTGATTGTCTACTATAAAATACAGTTCATTTATATTCGTATAAAATACAGTTTATTTATATTCCGATAATTCGAAAATCAGTAAACGTTTAAAAATACAATCCGTCTATATTATCAGAAAACTATATATATCGTTCATCTGCGCCATTTGTAGCCAAAACTGGCATGGTCAAAAA
>CAVKTR010000129.1:0-6654 GCA_963659325.1 Dysosmobacter segnis | reverse complement strand
CGATAAAAAAATCCATAAAATTCAGATATGTAGTTGTTGAGTTTAAAAATCCATGATAACATAAGCATAGCAGTTATTTTGTATTGTTTTAGGTTGTCTTGTGGTGATTCAACAATAAAACATATATAAAAAAACTGCTACTTTTATTTTAAAAAAAATAAAATTTCAAGAAAAAAGTAGTGGTTTCACGTACTTAGAGCTAGCCGCCGCGCTAGCGGCTTGGTACAATATTTTACAATAAAATGTTTTAAACGTTCAGCAGTTCATTGACAGTTACTTGGGCAAAGCGCATAGATGCTTTGAAACATCAGTTACTAGAATAGAAATAATACATATTGTTACTGCTTAATAATAAGCGAGATAGCATTTTTAGAATGCGTATGTTAGAATATAAATGATGATAAGAAATAGGAAATTAAAAAGATAAGAAAAACAGTGCATTGGGTTACAATATAGAGTGTGGGTATATTTCTGTGGAGGAGGGCAAATAATTTGAAAAAGCGAATGATAGCAATTCTGTTATGTGTAGCAATGGTTACGGTCAGCCTGGCAGCATGTGGAAATTCTGATAAAGCAGACAATAAAGATAATGTATCAGTGAGTTCAAATAGTGAAACAACTACTTCACAGAATAAAAATAGTCCAAAATCGGAACAAAAGGAAGATCAGATAGATTACATTCAGGCTGAGTATCGAATCATTGATGCAAAAGAATTGTATGTAACAGCAGACAACTTGGAAGCAACAACGGATTCCGATGGCAATGAAACCTATATTAATACAGAAAATTATACAAATCAGAATGTATGTGACGATAGAGATAAAGAAACGGTGATGCAGCAATTGATGGCTTCGCTATGCGGTATTGCAGGTGCCATTGATTTAGATACTGCCAGAAATGAAGGAGTATTCGATAATGTAACTGAAAATGGTGCAATGGAGCCGGTAGCGTTTGTTGGCGTTCCGTGTATAGACAAGAATGGAACTACATTAGGTGATACAGCACCAATATTTCGAAAAGTATTTGAAGATGAAGTTTTGAATGATCTTTTTGCCTATAAGCCGGATTACGAGCTGGTAGAGGTAGACGGCGAGGACGAAAAATGGTATAAATTTACATGGAGTTCGGAGACAACCTATGAAGGCATCTATGCGGAATCTTATTTGCAGGAGCTTGCCGGTAAAAAATCCGAGCTTCAAACAGCTGTGAAAGAAGCAAACAATGGCAGCGATACGATTGAATTAACAGTGTCTCCTGAGACTGTGGCAAAATGTCTGGATAAATATAATCTGGATGAGGGCTACTGGTTTGCATTTAATGATCTGGAAGATTATAATGCGGATTCCTGGAGTTATGATGTGATTTATGATTGTGTTCGCTATACATCAACGGTGACAAATGATGACGTAAAAATTATGCTGGAGATAAATGGTGAGCCACAGACAGTCATTATGCAGCAATGGTATTCGGATTTGCTGTTAGACAAAAATCCAGAGCTGACAACAAAGGAAGAAGCGTTCTTTGGTAGTGAAAAATATCAGAGTATTGCATATTCTGAAGGAAGAATGTTGAAACTGGAACAGAATCAAGAAGCTGCATTTGAAGCATGTGGATTTAAGATAGATGAGTATAAATAAAAAGGAAAGATACTTTTTATGTATTGCTGATGCTTTCTAAAAGATAGAAATATTTGAAATCATTATGTGATGGAATGGGCGTAGAAATACTACGATCCTGAGAGAAGATCAAGATGTATTTTGAAAAATATAAAACAGGGAGAACAAGTTATGACACGACAGGAGCTGATAGCTAGTATTGAACAATATCAGCCATATAACGAGCAGGAAGAACGTGATAAACCGCTCATTCTGGAGTGGATAAAAAATAACGATAATGCATTTTTGCGCGAAAGTATCGTGGCACATATGACGGCATCCGCCTGGGTTGTGAATAAGGATAGAAGCAAAGTCCTGATGGTATATCACAATATTTATAATTCCTGGTCGTGGTTAGGCGGTCATGCGGATGGAGAGACAGATCTGTTATCTGTGGCTGTTAGGGAAGTGAAAGAAGAAGCTCGTATTTCCAATGTGACTCCGGTGTCGAAGGATATTTTTTCAGTGGAATCCCTTACTGTAGATGGGCATTGGAAAAATGGGAAATATGTTTCCAGTCATTTGCATTTCAATGTGACATATTTATTGGAAGCAGATTCAGAAGAAGCGGTTTCGATAAAGGCAGATGAAAACAGTGGCGTGGCATGGTTTGCACCAGAAGAGGCATTGGCAAAATCAACGGAATCGTGGTTTGTGGAACATGTATATAAGAAACTGATAGATAAAACGGCACATATGATTTGAAGAATGGAAACAGATTCTGGCATTTTGAAAATGGTGCGAATGAAAAAACAGGAAAGTCATTGCTGAATAATTGCTTCGTTTAATGATATATTGTGATAAGTGTTAAAACAAATAGAAAAACAATGATTTTTTGAAAATAAAAAGAAAAGAGGACAGAATATGAACGAATTATATGAACTGATTGAGCAGAAAATAAAGGCATCCGGTTATCCGAGAGAGATTTCCGGAGAGGCAGTATACAACGATATCTGTGATCAGATTGATGGAAAAGAGAATGGAGTATATCTTCTTTTATCAAAATTTGAAGAAGATGTAGTGTTTGAGTATCACATTACCATTCGAGATGAGGATTTCAATCTGGGAATTTTGACAATGCGTACACCGGAAGGTGTATTTGAAGTGGATTTTGACGCATAAAAAGAAGTTCAGAATAAATTGCTTTAATGCATAAATGGAGTGCAGGCTAGTAAAGAATAGTCTTGCACAAAATGATTATGCAAACATCCGATTTAAATAAAGAAAAAATAGCTCAGAAAAGTAATTCTGAGAACACTGGAGGAACTATGGATATAAAAGAACAAATTCATGCATTATCTGAGGAGATGATCGCAAATTTAGGTAAACTGGTAGCGATTGAATCCCAGCTTGGTACACCGACAGAAGGAAAACCATTTGGCAAAGGTCCTGCAAAAGCACTGAGTGAAGGACTGAAAATCGCGGAAGAACTCGGTTTTCATACCGTAAATCTGGATAATTATTGCGGTTATGCTGAGATGGGCGAAGGTGAAGAAATCATAGGAATCGCGGGACATTTGGACATTGTGCCGGTTGGCGGTGACTGGAGCTATGATCCTTTCGTGCTGACACGCAAGGGTGATTATGTGTATGGACGTGGAGCGACAGATGACAAAGGTCCGGTGATCGAGGCTCTTTATGCGATGAAACTGCTCCGTGATTCCGGCGTGAAACTGAATAAGCGGGTACGTTTGATTATGGGATGCAATGAGGAGACCGGTTCCAAATGCATGGAGCATTACAATGAGGTCGCTGAGGAGTTGTCCTGTGGATTTACACCGGATGCGAATTTCCCGTGTATTCATGGCGAGAAAGGACATATGTCTATGATGGCTTATTCCAAACATACAAAAATTATTTCCATGAATGGTGGTTTTGTATCCAATGCGGTGTGCGACAGTTGTACAACTGTGATCCCGGCAGAAGCTGGATTAAAAGAAAAATTAGAAGCTGCACTTGCTGATTCAAAACTTCAGGAGTACAAAGTAACAGAAGAAAATGGTCAGATTGAGATTTATGCAAAAGGTGTTCCGGCCCATGCAAGCACACCGGCGCTTGGTATCAATGCAGCTGGCGTGACATTTGAATGTCTGGAAAAAGCAGGTTTTGAGGATGATTTTGTAAAATTCTATAATACACATCTGGGAACTTCCTGCGACGGAGCCGGAGTTGGTTTGAAGTGTGAGGATGCCTACGGCGATCTGACATTCTGCAACGGAATTGTGAAAACTGAGGATGGCGTGATTTCCTGTACGATTGACATTCGTGTACCGGTTACTTTAAAAGAAGCAGATGTTCGCAAAATGTGCGAGGGCAGACTGGAAGATGAAAATGGCCGGATTGAGATAGAAGAAATCGGTGATCCACTGTTTTTTCCACGGGAGTCTCCGCTGGTAGAAGCGCTGTACAAAGCGTATGTGGACGTGACCGGGGATACTGAGCATGAACCGATGGTGATCGGTGGCGGAACGTATGCGAAATCTTTGAAAAATATTATTGCATTTGGTCCGGAAAAACTGGGCATGGATTATCATATTCACAGTGCAGATGAATTTATTCTGGTATCAGAAATGGAAGAAGCTGTGCTGATTTATATGGAAGCAATCAAGAATCTGCTGGCAATTTAGGGAAAAGTTGTGACATGGAAAATCCTGTAGAATTTTAATTCTGCAGGATTTTTTTGTATACAGAAAAAATACATCCAAAATCCTGTAACATTTTTTATGGTAAAATTGTTATATGTGTATCAAAGAGGGGAGGGATATAGTGGAAAAACATCTGTTAAGTCAATTGCATCAGACATATGGAAGAGAAATCTATCTATATCTCTTCTCATTATGTAAGAATTCGGAACTGGCGGAGGATCTGATGCAGGAAACATTTGTAAAGGCGCTGTTGTCGCTGTCGGATTTTCACAAAAATATGCGGGCCTGGCTGTATCTGGTCGCGCGAAACAGTTATTTTAATGAACAGAAAAGGCAGAAGCGACAGCTGATCAATGAGGAATCTGTGGTGCAGTGGATGGCGCAAAATACGCAGAAGCAGCAGGAAGATGACATTTTGGAAACAGTGATAGAGCAGGAAGAAAAACGGGCACTTTATCAGGCGATGCTTCAATTATCGGACCGAAAACGTGAAGTATTGCAGCTGCAGTATTTTGGCGGATTTACGTTGAAGCAGGCTGCGGAATTTTTGAACATAACACCGGAAAATGCCAGAGTGCTCAGTCACCGCACAAAAGCAGAACTGAGAGAAGTGTTGAGGAGGGATGATACCGTATGACATATCATGAATTGATCGCATTGTATAAACAGAATAATTTGGATGAAGAAAAGAAAAAAGAAGTAGAGTCAGATATTGAAAAACAGGAAGCAATCAGTGAGTATCTGTTTGATCGGGAAGATGCAGAGATGGAAGATGAGCTGGATTCTTATTTCTTTGATGTGACAGGAAATGTAAATGTGGCGGAAGAAGAAAACAATGTAACCGGAAGCGCTGAGGAAGATGGTATGCATAGACCCATTCAGACTAACCGAAGCCGCGTCCATGGAAAAAAGCATAAGACAAATTTACAGGAACAGAAATTCACCCTGGAAATTCAGAAAGCCATTCGGAAAGCTTTTTTGAAAATGGGAGTGACAGTCGGAGCCATTGTGCTGGCGGTTATGTTGTTTGTTGTGTTTGCTTTGCCGAAGGTTGTGGATAACATGTATTACAATCCGGGAAAAATTGTGGCAGAGAATACAAACCAGATGAGCCTCGACATGGCGGTATATTCGGAGTTGTTTTTGCCGGGATATAACAGGGATACCGTTACGGTCAACGCGCATGGATATGGAAAATATGATATAAATATCGCTCAAAATGTATCTTTGAATGGCAGAATGACAAATGTTTCCGGAAAGATAGAAAAAGGCGAATTATATCTGTATAACAATAATATTTTGCGAAGACCGGCTGGAAATTGCTTCGCATGGTTTCAGTTCCCAATGGGAAAAGGCACTCGCTTATCAGATGTTTACGGAGAAGATAGTGATATTATGAGTGCATCGGGAAGCGTGCGGCAGTCGAATGAGGCTTTGCAGCAGCTGAGCGATAATGAAAAGTATGTGGCCTATGTGACACTGGATAAAATGATGCCGTATGAAGATTTTATAGCATATTTGAAAAAAATCGGCGCGGATGAGACGCTTGGTCAGATCTGGTGTGCGGTGTGTACAGAAAATGCTGTTTTGGATAGTGATAATACACAGTCGGGTGATCAGTCAGAAGAAAATACGATAGATGCTGATTCAGATCAGGAGTTATATGCGAATATGTTCCGGGAAAGCAATATTGGATTTAACTACAGTTTTTCCAGTTCTACCGCATTGAACTGGGATAGGAAAAAATATCCGGATCTGCTGCTGTGGGACGAATCCGTGTTCTACTCAGAAGATGGATTCCAGAAGAGAACGGAGCAGCTGTCAGATGAAAAAGCAATGCAGACTCATTTTACCAGCATGCTGCGTTATCTGGCAGATCAGAAAGCTTTTACATCCATGATGGAAGCGGAAATGGGCGATGCAGATCAGCTAGAGCAGGCGGCTGATTACGTGGAGAAAAACGGGCTGATCATTTACGGATTTGCATGTGTGGCTGATAAGGAGACCTTACTGGAGCTGAATGAGCAGCAGGATATCTTTGTGATTGATACCACTGTTTTGCAGTAATAGTGAAAATGGTGATATACGTAAAAACGTATAATGAATGGCAACGAGAAAGATTCAGCAATACCAAAAAGAATGTAAAAGTATGAAAAATACGAAAATATGCTTTCTCTTCAGCGGAAAAATTAAAGAAATTTTAAAGGTTCTCTTTGAAAAATCTAATTTTTGAATTTTATAACTATAAATGAGCAAATTTGAAAAATTGCACAAAACTATGCCACTAAGTTTAAAAACGACTCAAAATCATTGCTTCTTTTTGCACATTGAAAGAGAGACTGATATTTTTCCT
>CAVKTR010000128.1:0-6727 GCA_963659325.1 Dysosmobacter segnis | reverse complement strand
TATGAACTGACCCAGAAGTGGGAGGCCTGGAAACGGCTTGGCTGTCTGGCTTCTGAAATGGAATCCGCGGCATTATTTGTAGTGGCAAGTTACCTGCATGTAAAAATCGGTTCCATTTTCCTTGTGGTAGCCAATCAGGAGCGGGAAAAACTGCATCTGGAAAATCCGGTGGCGCACGATACCCAGGCGGCGATCAAAAGTGCAGTAGAGGCCATTCGTCTGATGATAAAAGAGGACAAAGAATAGTATGGATAACAGGAATAATTGCAAAAGCAGTAATACGATGTCTTTTGGGGGACTGATCCTGGCAGCAGGATTATCCACCCGCATGGGACAGTCAAAACCACTGACAAAATTCATGAACAAGAATTTGATTGACCAAGCAGTCAAAACGATGTATGATGCTGGTATAGGCAATATCCAGGTGGTAACCGGGTTTGAACATGAACGGGTCGAAGCGTATTTGCAGACGCATCATTTATCAGAGCACATTCACACCATCTGGAATCCAAATTACGAAAATGGAAGTATTCTGACCTCCATCAAAACAGGCTTACCGAAACTGGCAGAGTGTGAATTTGTTTTTATCCAGCTGGTAGATTTACCATGTATCATGCCGGAGACATACCAAAAACTATTGGAAGCAATGCTTGGGTCTGGGAAAAAAGCAGTCATTCCAACCGTGAACGGACGTCGTGGGCACCCGGCATTGATCAGCATGGAACTGCTGTCGGATATTCTTTCTTATGAAGGTGCTGCTGGTGGCGGTGGCCTGCGTGGCTTCTGGAAGCAGCTTGGCGATGAGATGATGGAACTTCCGGTGGAAGACCGTGGCTGTGTTATGGATACGGATACAAAAGAGCAGCTGAAAGAAGCAGAGGACTATATGCATAGCAGACGGAACTTACAAAGATGCATAGAAGAATACTGATAAAATTAGAAGTATGAATGTGTAATAATGAGTATAAGACATGTAGCAAATACATGATAATGCAGAGGAACAATGCCCGGCATAAGACGGATAAGGTAATGGAGTGTAGTAAAATGCAAGGTGTGAAAGAACTACTGGATGATATAAAGCGGACCGGAGAGGGATCTCTGGAACTTGAAATAGAAGATGTGCTGTATGAGCGGAGATTTTACAGACCGGAGAGGCTGATCATTCTCGGCGGCGGCCATGTGGGACAGGCCATCAGCAAATTTGCGTCTGCGGTTGGTTTTTATGTCATTGTGGTGGATGACAGACCATCTTTTGCAAACCGCAGCTGTTTTCCGGATGCGGAAGAAGTTTACTGTGAAGAATTTGAAAAAGCGATTGATGAGATCCAGATCGGCGGCAATGATTACGTGACCGTTGTTACCCGTGGACATCGATTTGACCTGACCTGTCTGCGAAAAGTATTGAGTGGCATTTTCCCTCGTTATCTGGGAATGATGGGATCCAAACGTCGGGTGGCAGGAATTATTGATCTACTGCAGGAGGAAGGAAATGCGCCGGAAACAGTAGCACGGATCCATATGCCAATTGGATTAAATATAGGAGCGTTGACAGTTCCGGAGATCGCCATTTCCATCGTGGCAGAGCTCATCGAGGAGCGCCGTAAAGGCACGCCGAGACGTTCCCACAGTCAGCTGCTGACCTGTACGGATACAGATCCCCGCGTGATCGAAATGCTTGGAGATGCTGCGGTCGGAAAAGCCATGCTGCTTGTATATGATACCAGTGGTTCCACACCGGTGAAATCAGGCGCCCTGATGACAGTAAACAGCAATCTGCAGACTGCCGGAACGATCGGTGGCGGCTGCACCGAAAATGAAGTACTGCGGGAAGCCTTTCGTATGATCGGCACCGGAGAAACCAGACTCTTTGCACTGGATATGAGCAACGAAGTTGCGGCAGACCAGGGCATGGTGTGCGGGGGACGCATGCTGGTATACGTGGCTGATATTTAGAATTTAATATTATAAAAAGAAAACGTAGCCTCTTTTCCCGGACACTAGTCGTTCACTCCCCTCGTTTTGCTTCGGTTTTATCGCGCTCGTTCCCAACTCCTATAAAAGCTGGTCGTTTCCCACTCGCGCAAAACTCGCAAAACTCGGTCGTTCGCTTAATCGTTTACCGGTAAAATAGGCTGCGTTTTCTTCATTTACAGTATGGAAAATAATATACAAAAAACCAAAAGATGTGTGATATAACTCGACTGTAGTAACTCACTGTGTAAAATAAAGAGAGAAGAAAAACTTTCCTCGGCAAGCGATTGTTAGCTGCAGAGGTAAGTTTTTCTTCTCTCTTTTCAATAACATAAATTTAATTCATAAAACAAACTTTACTGTTGGGTAGTCGTCGCAGCCCCATCATCCGTGGTCTGCTCCTCCGGCGGAATTACCACCGGCACACCCAGATCATCTCCGGAAGTATCCGGAACTTCCACATTATCCGCATCATGCTCATCAAAATCAGCCGGTGCATTAAATGTGATCGTATTGGAACTGCGGAAGATCGTATTGCTGGATCCAACCTGATTTACAACAAGCTGTGAACCATCCTGTAAGTTTGCCATGGAAATCTCCAGGCAGTTTCCGGAAATATATTCTGTGGAAACTTTTTCGCCATCCACGTAAACCTTACTCCAAGGAGTGAAGTTTTCACCGAAGATCGTAAGTTTTGTCTCATCTGCATTCATGGAAGTGTGATCGATCACAACGTCCTGAACACCCATTACAAGGTCAGATGCCGGATATTTGTCTACGCCATGATAGGAGTAGCGGCTTCCGTAAAGCAGATCATACTGCAGTAATTCCCAGTTTGTGATGTAAGAAGCATCATCGGAGGATACGCCTGCATCCATCTCGGACTGATGATAACGGAACATGGTTCCTTCATGGATGCCAAGCTGATCTGTGATATAGGACATCAACTGGTAAGCTGCTACGTCTTTATCCTGTTTTTCCAGACCAAAGTTGTTCCATGTTACATATGTAGTGTCATACAGGTTTCCGGTATTCATATCGGAATCTTCCAGACCAAGGGTCGGAAGGTGATCGCCGTACATTACAACGATTGTTTTTTCATCACGTTTGGACAAAGTATCAATCAGGTTTCCGATAAATTTATCAACTTCATGAATTTCGTTGATGTAGTACTCCCACTGATAATGATAAGCTTCGGTATCACCGCCGGTTACCTGAATTTCCGGATTTTCAAATACTTTGTAATCCGGGTAGCTTCCGTGGCTCTGTACAGTAATGGTGTACAGGAAATCGGACTGGTTCGGAGTAGAATCCAGAGTCTTTGTTGTCTCATCGATCAGAATGTCATCTGTCGGCCAGGAAGCGATTTCGTTGTATTCTGTAATGTTCATCAGTTCTTTGCTGGTGAATGTATCAAATCCCATCTGGGAGAAAACTTTTGCACGTCCGTAGAAGTTACCACCATTGTTGTGAAGCGCATGTGTGGAATATCCGAGGTCACCAAGGACATCAGCAGCACTCTCACAGGAAGTGTCTTTTAAAACCGTTTTGTATGGGTACTCACCCAGACCGAAGAAACGGATGCCCATTCCTGTCAGGACTTCAAACTCTGTGTTTGCAGTTCCTGCGCCGACAACCGGAACGGTAAGGTATCCGGAAGTGTAGTTTTCCATTAATTTATGGAAGTTCGGGATCGGGTCCTCGGAGTAGCTTAAAAAGTTTAATTCGTACGGATCAATAAAGGATTCAAGCTGAATGAAAATAATATTTGGCATATCAGAGGAATCAACTGTTGTCTGATCCGTTGTTACATTATCATTGATCGTGTCGATGGTTTCTTCCGTATAGTTAGACGGTTTGCTCATACCAGTGTCTACCACGCTGGCGGAGAAACTGTATACAAAACCGTAGTCCTTATATCCCTGAGCCAGATTTCCGAAGTATCCGGAAAGGATATCGGAGTGGATCGCTGCTTTTGTGATAAAAGGAATCGTTGCCACGCAGAGCACCAGTAAACCAAGGTTACGGAACAGGTGAACTCTTCCTTTGAATTTTGGTCCCTTGAATGCAAAAATGATCAGGAACGTAGCAAGTGCGATCAGCAGAACGATAACTGCGATCTCCTGTCCGTCGGACAGATATTTGCTGTTTTTCATGGAGAGCAGGTCTCCGATCAGTTTCAGGTCTGCAAAGTTAAAAGGTGTGACACGGGATGCAAGTACGCAGCCGTTGATGACACCGAGCAGCATCCAGAATACGGATATCACGATGCGGACCAGTGCACGATGTTTGAACAGGTACACGATCAGCAGCGTTGCAAAAATCAGCAGCGCATTGTAAAGGAAAGTCAGCGGGGAGCTGACGCAGAAGCTTACTGCTGAGATAAAGGAATGTCTGGATACCCATTCAATTGCAAAAACCAGGATGCAGGCCAGCAGTCCGTGAAACAGTAAAGAAAATTTGTTCATAAATTTTACTTTTGGATTGTCGGACAGATCCGGGAATTTGGCGTTTTTCAGGAAACTGAAAAATCCATGTCGTCTTCTTTTGTTATTATCACCGATGATGATCGGTTTCTCTTTTCCATTTTTTCTAAATGATTTCATATAAACTCCTTCTCTCAAAACGTACTACGAAAAGTATAAACTTTACTATTAAGTTAAAAGAATTTTACATAACCGTACAGATATTAGCCCCAATTTTACAAAAAGTCAATTAAAAAAATATAAAATGCACGATATGAACAAAAAAATCTCAGATAGCCCTTTCCTTTTGTTACTTTTTATTTTGGGTATTATAAATTATATAATAAGGAAACATTTGGAAGAAAAAGTAAATACTTTCTTAAGATGTCAGTCAATTAAGGCTTGCAAACCGAAAAATGTTGTGCTAAGATACAAAATCATGAGCAAATGCGTAGAAGGAGACTCTTGTCTTCAGAAACCGACAGGAATACGGCGTCACCGACTGAGAGCGCTGTTTGGCGGAGGAGATGAAGGGAACACTCTGGAGCAGACAGATTGAATGAGAAATACACGGATATGTCATTCGGGAGAGAAGTTTTCTGGCAGAAATTAATTTGGATCAGAAAGCATCATAGAAGGATGAGAGTGAATTTCAGTAGGTCTGTACGGATCGCACACGTTACGTGCCTGAGTGGGGAAAGACACAGATCATGAGCATTTTGTAGTATTGTTTTTCTCAATGCGGGTGGTACCGCGGAATAATAAAAAGAACATTATTTCGTCCTGAGATACAAAGACGTATCTCCAGGGCGTTTTTTTGTTTTTTTTTCAGAGCCAAGGCAATTGACCGAGCTTTTTTTTGCGAGGGATACTTCTTGAACATCGTTCAAGAAGGCAGGTATAAGAATATAACAGTTGCGTTTGCAAAAAAGTAAGAATAATTCCGTCCCGCACCTTACAACATTTTATGCAAAAGGAGTGTACGAAACAATGAAAATGATGACCGGTGTAATGCCAAAAGAGACCATGGAAATCAGCGAAATCCTGGCGTCTGACCTGTATGGACAGATGATCAGAGTCAACGGAGCCGTCCATACGGTGCGTGACATGGGTGAAGTTGCCTTTGTAGTCCTTAGAAAAAGAGAAGGATTGTTGCAGTGCGTGTATGAAGAAGGCGTGACTGCCATTGACCTGAAGGAACTCAAAGAAGGCGCAGCCATCGAGGTGAGCGGTGTATTGAATAAGGAAGAGCGTGCGCCGGGAGGATTCGAAATCCGTATGAAAGAGGTCAAAATCCTTTCCGAGCCGGCAGAAAGCCTGCCGCTTCCAATCGCAAAATGGAAGATGAATACTTCCCTGGAAGCGAAATTAAACCACCGCGCTGTAGCCCTGAGAAATATCAGAGAGCGGGCCACCTTCCGGATTCAGGAAGGTATCGTGAGAGGCTTTCGTGATTTCCTCTACAGTCAGGGATTTACAGAGATCCACACACCAAAACTTGGCGCAAAAAGTGCCGAGGGCGGAGCCAACCTGTTTAAGCTGGAGTATTTCCACAGACCTGCGATCTTGCAGCAGAGTCCACAGTTTTACAAACAGATGATGGTGGGCGTGTTTGACAGAGTCTTTGAGACAGCACCGGTTTTTCGTGCGGAAAAACACAACACAAAACGCCATTTGAACGAATATAACAGCCTTGATTTTGAGATGGGTTACATTGACGGATTCGAAGATATCATGGCCATGGAGACCGGATTTTTGCAGTATACTATGGAACTGTTGAAAAAAGATTATGCGAAAGAGCTGGATATTTTACAGATCGAACTTCCGGATGTAAGCCAGATCCCGGCGATCCGTTTTGATGAGGCAAAACAGCGCGTGGCTGAAAAATATGACAGACAGTTCCGCAATCCATACGATTTAGAGCCGGAGGAGGAGCATCTGATCGGTCAGTATGCAAAAGATGAATTCGGCAGTGATTTTGTATTTGTCACACATTATCCGTCCAAGAAACGTCCGTTTTATGCCATGGATGATCCGGCAGATCCGACCTACACCTTAAGCTTTGACCTGCTTTACAAAGGTCTGGAGATCACAACCGGTGGACAGCGTATCCATCAGTATGATAAATTAATGGAAAAGATCGCGCAGCGAGGCATGGAGACAGAAGGCATGGAGCATTACCTGTCCGCATTCAAATACGGTATGCCGCCACATGGTGGACTTGGTATCGGTATGGAGCGTCTGACCATGCAGCTGATCGGAGAAGATAACGTCCGGGAAGCAACCCTGTT
>CAVKTR010000127.1:0-6822 GCA_963659325.1 Dysosmobacter segnis | reverse complement strand
TATGTTCCATCGTATGTTACTGCCTTACTGCCTGTACTTACCTGGCCTCCGTTCGCATTGAACGTTACCGTATAACTATTAGCTGTCCAATGTGCATACAGCGTCTGGTTCGATGTAATATTTACTTTATTTGTAGACTCTACTTTGCTTCCTCCATTTGCTTCTGTGTACCAACCCGCAAATGTATAACCTGTTCTGCTTGGCACTGGTAACTCTCCGTATGTTCCATCGTATGTTACTGCCTTACTGCCTGTACTTACCTGGCCTCCGTTCGCATTGAACGTTACCGTATAACTATTAGCTGTCCAGTGCGCATACAGCGTCTGATCTGCAGTAATTCCTACTTTACTTGCAGACTCTACTTTGCTTCCTCCATTTGCTGCTGTGTACCAACCTGCAAATGTATAACCTGTTCTGCTTGGCACTGGTAACTCTCCATACGTTCCATCGTATGTTACTGCCTTACTGCTTGTACTTACCTGGCCTCCGTTCGCATTGAACGTTACCGTATAACTATTAGCTGTCCAGTGCGCATACAGCGTCTGATCTGCAGTAATTCCTACTTTACTTGCAGACTCTACTTTGCTTCCTCCATTTGCTGCTGTGTACCAACCTGCAAATGTATAACCTGTTCTGCTTGGCACTGGTAACTCTCCATACGTTCCATCGTATGTTACTGCCTTACTGCTTGTACTTACCTGGCCTCCGTTCGCATTGAACGTTACCGTATAACTATTAGCTGTCCAGTGCGCATACAGCGTCTGATTCGATGTAATATTTACTTTACTTGCAGACTCTACTTTGCTTCCTCCATTTGCTGCCGTGTACCACCCTGCAAATGTATAACCTGTTCTGCTTCCTCAATTGGAAATACTGTGCTAAATATAGGAACCCCACCATATCTTCCCTCTAAATAGGCCTTATCTATTTTTTGATCAAATCTAGCATTATACTCTTCCAAAGAATAGATATCGCTTTCTCCAGACTTTCTCTTATTTACAAACCAGATTTCATCACGTCGTAACAAATCAAAATCCATTAATCTTGATTCATGTGTAGTTACAATTAATTGAACATTTCTTTTTGCTGCCAATTGCAAAAATAAATCTACGAACTTATAAGTCAGGCTAGGGTGTAAACATCTATCCAATTCATCTATTACATATGTCTTGTCTTTACCAGAAAGCAAAACCTCCAATAAATCCAATATTCTTACTGTTCCATCTGATTCCTCAGATATATTAAATAGTACATTTCCTTTTCCATGTGAAAATTTTATTGTTTTACATACAATATTTTCATCTTGGTCAACATTCAAGATAAAGAAATCTCGATCAGATCTTATTGAAACGCCAAAACCTTTCATATTTTTATTGCTTTTCATTTTGGCAGTTTTAATTTCAATATTAGAAATCAGATCATCACGTATTTGTTTTGGCATATTTCCAAATACTTTTTCTGGTGAAACATCCTCTACCTTAAATC
The DNA here is from genome assembly GCA_963659325.1 of Dysosmobacter segnis. Lineage (GTDB taxonomy): Bacteria > Bacillota > Clostridia > Lachnospirales > Lachnospiraceae > Eubacterium_I. The sequence continues at coordinate 5,337 of CAVKTR010000127.1, read as the reverse complement.
CTGTAATTCCAGTTCCAAATGCCGAAATAATTCTATACACTTCTTCTATATTTTCAGTCTTCGTCATGTATGAATAATTTGAAATAGGCCGATCAGGATAATTGATATCTAAATTTTTACTAATCCACATATAGACATCTTGCAGAATCCTAGCCGACTTATATTGTTGATATAATGTTTTCTTATTTCTATTCATAGTTGAAAGCAGCAAAATACTATCATCTTCCTGAATATCTTCTGCATATACTTCTAGTTTATTAATAAGTCCCTTTTCCTGTAATATAGATCCAAATTCAAAAGTTCCCTTATTAATATCCCTACAAAAAATCACTTTTTCCTTATTATCACTGGTAAGTTCAACTAACCATTCTGAAACAAATTTACTTTGATTTAAAATCACCTCAAAACCATACGCATAATACTTGTCCCCCAGCATGATTTCTATTTCAAAATAACTTTCTTTCTCTTTATTTGCGTCATCTAGTTTGCAATACATGTCGGTATGTCCCTCTGGCAACCCATATAATACAATTCGTCTCATACAATCTAATGCTTTTACCAAATTTGATTTGCCCGCTGCATTGGCACCATAAATTGCTGCAAACTTTAATAATTTTATCTTTCCATTATCATACACATGCGTTTTCTTATTTCTAACTTTCCCCCCAATCATCGAAAACTCTTCTGATTTTCCATCTTTTCCTTCCGAAAATGACAGAAAATTTTTTATATTGAATCTAATTAGCATCTTAACACCTCCATTTTCGTTTAATTTTAAGTGTTTTTTCACTTTCGTCAATATATTATATTCTGTTTTATGAAAATTCATAACATATAAAACGTTTTTTTCACTTTATTTTCTTTTTTATTTGTCGTTTATAGTTTAATTTGTAAAAAGAAAAAGACCGCCTCTCACGAGGCGGTCTCCACACCACAGCAATCCTACCGATTGCCATACATCTTCTCATAATAATTCTGATACTCACCACTAATGATAGTCTCCCACCACTCACGATTATCCAGATACCACTGAATGGTCTTCTTAATACCATCTTCAAACTTTGTCTCCGGCAGCCAGCCAAGCTCATTATGAATCTTGGTCGGATCGATGGCATAACGCATATCGTGGCCTTTACGGTCTGTCACATGTGTGATCAGACTCTCCGGCTTGCCAAGCTCCTTACATATGATCTTTACAATGTCGATATTTTTCTTTTCATTGTGTCCACCGACATTATAAACCTCACCAACACGTCCGTTATGGATGATCAGATCAATAGCCTTGCAGTGATCCTCCACATACAGCCAGTCACGCACATTCAGACCCTCACCATATACTGGCAGCGGTTTGTCAGCCAGCGCATTGGCGATCATCAGCGGAATCAGTTTCTCCGGAAAATGATACGGTCCGTAGTTGTTGGAACAACGGCTGATAGAAACTGGTAAACCATAAGTTCTGTGGTATGCAAGTACCAGCAGATCTGCTGCTGCCTTGGAAGAAGAATACGGAGAACTTGTATGGATCGGTGTCTCCTCTGTAAAAAACAGATCCGGGCGGTCTAACGGCAGATCACCATACACTTCATCAGTAGAAACCTGATGATAACGTTTGATTCCATATTTTCTGCAGGCGTCCATCAGTACAGAAGTTCCCATGATATTTGTCTCAAGGAAAATACCCGGATTCTCGATGGAACGGTCTACATGGCTCTCTGCTGCAAAGTTTACAACCATATCCGGATGTTCTTCCTCAAATAACTGGTAAACAGCATTTCTATCGCAGATATCAGCCTTTACAAAACGGAAATTCGGATTATCCATCACCGGTGCCAGTGTGGACAGATTTCCCGCATAAGTCAGTTTATCCAGACAGATGATTCTGTAATCCGGATATTTATTTAACATATGAAACACAAAGTTACTTCCGATAAATCCGGCTCCGCCGGTTACAATAATGGTCATTTTATATTCCTCCTGTATCACAACTCCGTTTAGTCTCTCTGGAACAGATCCCTTGTGTAAACTTTCTCTCTGACATCATCCAGACAGCTATCATATCTGTTTGCAATGATGGCCTGGCTCATCTCTTTGAATTTTGCCATATCATTTACAACTTTACTTCCGAAAAATGTAGAACCATCCTCTAATGTTGGCTCATAAATAACAACCGTTGCGCCTTTTGCTTTGATCCGCTTCATAACACCCTGAATGGAAGACTGACGGAAGTTATCAGAATTAGATTTCATCGTCAGACGATACACGCCGATCACTACCTCTTTTTCCATAGAAGCATCGTAATTATTTTCCTCATCATACGCATAATATCCGGCCATCTGTAATACACGGTCTGCAATAAAATCCTTACGGGTTCTGTTTGACTCCACGATGGCGGACATCATATTCTGCGGTACATCCGCATAATTTGCCAACAGCTGTTTCGTATCCTTCGGCAGGCAATATCCACCATATCCAAAGGACGGATTATTGTAATGAGAACCGATACGCGGATCCAGACACACACCGTCGATGATCTGCTGTGTATTCAGACCCTTCATCTCCGCATAAGTATCAAGCTCATTAAAATAACAGACCCGAAGTGCCAAATAAGTATTGGCAAATAACTTCACGGCCTCTGCTTCTGTAAATCCCATAATCAGGGTATCAATATCCTCTTTGATCGCGCCTTCCTGCAGCAATCCTGCAAACGTATTGGCAGCTTTCACCAGTCTCGCATTCTCCACATCTGTACCAACAATAATTCTGGACGGATACAGATTATCATACAATGCTTTGGATTCCCGTAAAAATTCCGGGCTGAAAATAATATTATCACAATGATATTTCTCACGCACACTGGCTGTATAACCAACCGGGATTGTGGACTTAATCACCATGATCGCATCCGGATTATATTTGATCACAAGCTCAATTACCGCTTCCACTGCTGATGTATCAAAAAAATTCTTCTTGCTGTCATAATTTGTCGGTGCCGCAATCACTACATAATCCGCATCTTTGTATGCTGCTTCCGCATCCAGCGTAGCTGTCAGATTCAGCTCCTTTTCAGCCAGATATTTTTCAATATAATCATCCTGGATCGGCGACTTCTTCTGGTTGATCAGCTCCACCTTCTCCGGGATAATATCGACCGCCATAACCTCATGATTCTGAGATAACAGCGTTGCAATTGACAAACCTACATATCCTGTTCCTGCTACTGCAATTTTCATACTCTATTACTTCCTTTACCATTTTATTTATTTGCACAAAAATAAGAGCCTCCTGAGGGGGGACCTCATTCTGGCTCTCATTCCTGTTAATTTCAATTTTTCACTACTGATTTACTGATATACCTTCTATACTTAACCACTGTGCAACTGTGTCCATGCTTACTCTTACTGCTTTGGCAATACTCTCAAGAGACAATCCCATATTTGCCAACTGCAAAGAAGTTTCTTGCTTTTCTTCCATTTTTCCTTCCTTGCGTCCAATCTCTATACCAATCTCCCGACCAATCGCCTCCGACTCTTCTCTCTCCATCCTCAGATGTTCTTCCTGATCATACTCAAAAATACTCATTCTCAACACCTCCGCTTTATTACGCTTCAAAAAATCTGCTAAAATGCCATTTTTAATACATTCATTCACGGCCAGTTCCATCGCAGCATCAAAATCCATATACTCCTGATACTTCCGAATCGTATCTACAAAAATCATATACTGATGCAAAGTCGGACTCTTTGCTGCCAGTTCCTGATTATGCCCTTCATTGATATTCAGCACTGTGATCTTCAGTTCCAGATCCGGCTCGCCCGTATGTATCTGATATGCATCTGATAAACGCTGCTCTGACACATCCGGAAGATTCTCTGTTCCATTATAAAACACCACAAACTTCGGTTCTGGAAGTTCAATCATCTTCCTGCCATACAGGTTATCATCTTTGACCAGCACCGCATTCTCCTTTATTCATTCCTGTAATAACTCTGCACAAATCTGATCTACATCATAATCCGGTGCATACTTACTTGCCACTACACAAATTTTATGAATCACATCAGGATCTTCTTCCAATGCCCCAATAATGTCTTCCTCATTTAATCCTTTAGCTAATTTTTTGATTGTCTGCCGAATCAACGTTTTTAAGTAGCCTCTTGACTCACCTATCGCCAACGATTCTTCCCGCTCCTGCTTTATATGTGTTTCCTGATCATATTCAAAAATACTCATCCGTAACACCTCCGATCGATTACGCTTCAGAAAATCTGCTAAAATCCCATTCTGGATACATTCATCCACAGCTTTTTCTATTGCCAGTTCAAACTTCATTTGCTCCTGATATTTTCGAACAGTATCCACAAAAATCATATACTGATGCAACGTTGGACTCTTTGCGGCTAATTCCATATTGTGTCCTTCGTTAATATTCAGTATCGTAATCTTTAAATCCAAATCCGGTTCACCAGAATGCTTCATATATGCTTCTGATAAACGCTGCTCTACTACATCTGGAATTTTCTCTGTTCCATTATAGAATACCACAAATTTTGGTTCTGGCAATGGGATCATCTTTCTTCCATACAAATTTTCATTTCTGGTCAACGCGGAATAGATACATGTTACATAAATCAGATTTCGCAATGGCATATTTTTATTTACTGTCGACTGATGTTCATATAAAACCAGCTGCGATGCAATCACAAATGATACATCATTCTTCATCCCCATATAAATTGCATTTTCCAATGTGGTAATCGTCAAATCATCTGGATTATCATATGCCGTATCATTCATAGCATTGTACACTTCCAATGCTATATTGCGATTTTTTAAAAGCATTCGAAATACACGATCCTTATACTCTCTGGCAGGTTCACCAAGCACCTTAACCAGATGCATCATTGTATCCTGCAAATACTCCGTTGAAAAACCTTCCATTTTCTGTTCATTCATTCTTTCTGTCATACATTGTCCTCCTCTGTGTACAGAGAAAAATATGTAAAACGTACACTGTCCCCAATCCAGTATTACCACCCGCAAAATTTTCTCTGCCTATTTTAATGTTCTGAAATTCAAGCATTAAGAAATTCTGTCGATTATATTAGAATACAGATCGGCTTGTGCCAAATATGAATTGAAGAATATTAATGCTTACACTGAGTGTAGCATCTGATAGTGTATTCGTCAACTATTTTTTGTGTTTGATTGTAATATTGTATCATTCATAATACCCATTTGTGATATATCAGATTCCATTCGTCGTTTATAGTTTATTCTCATAATAAAAAAGTGTCTTCGACACTTCAACTCCCCTGCCCCTCAATCATGAGGGGGAAG
>CAVKTR010000126.1:0-6823 GCA_963659325.1 Dysosmobacter segnis | reverse complement strand
CGATAAAAAAATCCATAAAATTCAGATATGTAGTTGTTGAGTTTAAAAATCCATGTTAAAGTAATCATAGCAGTTTTTTTGTTTATGAAGTTGTTTGGTGTGGTAACTTAACAATACATCATAAATTTAAAAACTGCTATTTTTTTATTAAAAAGTAGTGGTTGCATGTACTTAGGGCTAGCCGTCGCGCTAGCGACTTGGTACAATTTTAACAGAATATGATAAAAGAGGTCATCCTATGAAATTTGCACATACACTTCGAAATTATGATAAGAAAAATCTTGGAAAGGACATTTTAGCAGGCCTGATCATCATGGCCGTCTCCATCCCAATTTCCATGGGATATGCACAGATTGCAGGATTACCAGCGGTATACGGACTGTATGGATCGGTTTTCCCGATTCTGATTTTTGCATTATTTTCCACATCCCCACAGTTTATCTTTGGTGTGGATGCGGCTCCGGCGGCATTGATCGGATCGGCATTGGCAGGGCTGAATATCACAGCTGGTTCGACGGAAGCACTGGCAGCAGTTCCGATGCTGACCTTTTTCGTGGCCTTGTGGCTGTTGATATTTTCTTTATTAAAAGCAGGAAAACTGGTCAATTACATCTCTGCACCGGTCATGGGCGGATTTATCACGGGTATCTGCACGACGATCATTTTGATGCAGGTGCCAAAACTGATGGGCGGAACGGCAGGCGTCGGAGAATTTCTGGAACTGGCAGAACATATTGCAGAAACTGCAAAAACAATCAGTGTTCCATCCGTTATCCTTGGTGTGATTGCCCTTGCCATTTTATTGATATCGAAAAAAATAATGCCGAAATTCCCGATGGCGGTTGTGCTTATGGCAGCCGGAGCGGTATTGACAGCAGTGCTTCCGTTGCGTGACTGGGGAATTCAGACACTGGCAGCAGTTGATCCGGGACTTCCCAAATGGAGTCTGCCGGATTTTTCAGCAGTTCCGTTAAAAGAAGCAGTTACCATCAGTTTATCGGTGGCCGTCGTTATTATGGCGGAAACATTACTGGCAGAAAACAGTTTTGCCCAGAAAAACAGATATCAGATCAATGATAATCAGGAGATCCTGGCATTTTCCCTTGGAAATTTTGCGGCAGCCTTTACCGGATGCTGTCCGATCAATGGTTCCGTATCGAGAACCGCCATGGGCGAACAGTATCAGACAAAAACACAGCTGACCGGATTGGTGGCAGGTGGCTCCATGATCATCTTGCTACTGTTTTGCACCGGATTTATCGGATATCTTCCAATCCCGGTTTTAACCGCAATCGTAATCTCTGCACTGCTTGGTGCAACAGAATTTGAATTGATACCACGGCTCTGGAAAGTCAGCCGGACAGAATGCTCCATTTTTCTGGGGGCATTTTTCGGGGTGTTATTCCTTGGAACCATCAATGGCGTATTGATCGGCATTATTTTATCTTTTACGGAAATGATCATCCGAACAGCAAAACCGGCAACCTGTTTCCTTGGAATTCAGCCGGGACATAAGCATTTTCGTGATCTGAAAGAAGGACAGCAGATTCATCCGATCTCCGGTGTGGTAATTTACCGGTTCAGCAGCAATCTTTTTTTTGCAAATATATCTGTATTGCAGCGGGAAATTGAGGCAGCGCTGAAAGAAGATACCAAAGCGGTGATTCTGGATGCCAGCGGTATCGGAAGCATGGATATCACGGCGGCAGACCGCCTGAATCTGCTGAGCGAATCATTGAAAGAAAAAGGAATCCGTTTTTACATTACGGAGCATATTTCCGGATTGAATACCCAGATGCGAAAATTGGGTCTGGGACATCTGATTGAAAATGGGAATGTCCGCCGGACGATTCATATTGCGCTGAAAGACATTGGGTATAACCGTCCATATCCGCTGGAAGGCGGTGTGGAAAATACCGAGCGCAGTGCGTCACGGAAACGCGCGGATAACCGCGTGCAGGAGTTTGTATGGGCTTTTGACGCCGATGCTGAAGCAGAGATGGAGCGCCAGATTATACGTCAGATCGAGCATCTGAAAGAAACGAAAGATGTGGAGGAACTGTTGCATGGAAGCTGGTCCCATATGGATGAATGGGATATGGACGAGTGGCTGGAGCATCTGGAAGAACATTTAAAAGAAATCGTCAATATTTCCGGTAAAGATGAGCATGTCCTTGCGTTGCGCATCGAGCAGCATCGTCAGGAAATTCACGAACGGATCGCAAAGGAACATCCGGAACTGGCGGAACGTTTCCGAAAACGGAGACATGTGCTGGATGAGCATTTGAAAGAACGGCATCCGGAGGTGTTTACGCTTATCGAAAAATTACGGGAAAACGAGAAATAGTTTTTTGTAATAATATGATGTTGGGGTCAAAAGGTATCTTCTTATTAAATTGTATTAATTGGTTTTAAATTGTGTGTTTTGGCTCTACTAAATTAGTCAAAAAGAATGGCTTTATACAACGATATCAGTTGTAATTTTTATATAATTGGCAAACAATTAGCACAATTCATAAATTCTAATGCTTTTGACCCCAACATCATAAAATCAAATTTACAGGAAAATGTACTTCAGTATGAACAGCACCGCCAAAATATACATTAGCAGACTGATCTTCTTCTTTTTCGCATTACCTGTAATAAGGTTTAAAACAACATAAGAGATAACTCCCATGGAGATACCTTCGGAAATGCTGTAGAAGAACGGCATTGCCAGAATACAGATATAACACGGAATAGCTTCAATAACATCATTAAAGTTGATGTTTGTAACATTTGTCAGCATGTAGAATCCTACGATTACCAGTGCCGGAGCTGTCGCGAAGGACGGGATAGCAAGGAAAATCGGGGATAACAGCAGAGCCAGACCAAACAGAATAGCTGTTGTGATGGATGTCAGACCTGTTCTACCACCTTCGGAAACACCGGAAGCACTCTCTACGAATGTTGTAGTAGTGGAAACACCAAGAACAGCACCTGCTGTAGTACCAACGGCATCTGCAAGTAATGCGACTTTGATACGTGGAAGTTTGCCGTCTTTGTCAAGCATGCCGGCTTTTGTAGATACACCAATCAGAGTTCCGATGGTGTCAAACATATCTACGAACAGGAATGCAAACAGGATAACAACAAAATCCAGTGATAAAATACCGGAGAAATCCATCTTACAGAAGATTGGAGCGATACTTGGGATAGCCAGACCGTTGCTGAAATCCGGAAGCAGGTTGTAGAAACCAAGATCCGGGTTCGGAACGTAAATGCCGGCAGCCTGACAGATCAGACCAAGTCCCCATGTGATCAGGATTCCCCAAAGGATATTTCCTTTGACATTTAAGTGTTTTTTTTAACCAAATGATATACAAAGTCAGTAAAAGTCTTATTTGTTCTCAGTGAAGAATTGAGTGACAATACGTAAATGGAAAAATTTTAATTTTCTCTCAGGGAGCGATTGTTAGCGACCGAGATAAAATTATAATTTTTCCTTCACATCCCCCCAATCCTTCACGTTATGATAAAAATACATACTAATCCTATTGACATAATATGAAAAGACGTTATAAAATAAACAAAATCGTATAATTTGGGAGAAGAAAACGGAGGAAAAACAATGGAAGAATTAACTCGCGAACAGCAAGAAAAATACACTACACTACAGCAATATTTAAAATCCCTGAAATCCGTAGCCGTAGCTTTTTCCAGCGGCGTGGATTCCACATTTCTGTTAAAAGTAGCAAAAGACACCCTTGGAGATCAGGTAATCGCAGTAACAGCAGAATCCTGTTCTTTCCCAAAGCGTGAATTAAATGAAGCAATTGCTTTTTGCAAAAAAGAAGGCATCAAACATTTTGTCTGTGAATCTGAGGAACTGGATATCGAAGGATTTGCTCAGAATCCAAAGAACCGCTGCTATTTGTGCAAACATGAATTGTTTGAAAAAATTCAGGTGATCGCCCGGGAGCAGGGAATTGAAAATATCGTAGAGGGATCCAATATGGACGATAACGGAGACTACCGTCCGGGTCTGCAGGCCGTGGCAGAACTTGACATCAAAAGTCCGCTGCGTTACGCTCAGATGAGCAAAGATGACATTCGTGCAGTGTCCAAATATCTGAATCTGCCAACCTGGGAGAAACAGTCCTTTGCCTGTCTGTCCTCTCGTTTTGTATACGGAGAGAGCATCACAGAGAAAAAACTTGGTATGGTTGACAAGGCAGAGCAGTTATTACTGGATCTTGGTTTTCATCAGGTCAGAGTGCGTATCCACGGTGGTGATATGCAGACCGGTGATACCACGGGAACCATTGCCCGGATCGAAGTAGAACCGAAGGAGTTTGCGAAACTGATGGAGCCGGCAACCAGAGAGCAGATTGCCAATGCGCTGAAATCCTATGGTTTCACTTATGTGACACTGGATCTGTTCGGCTATCGTACCGGAAGCATGAATGCTACATTAAAATAATATGAGAAGACGATTCTTTTTTTTTACTCATGAGCAGAAATATAGAGGATATTTTTGAAGTACGTGAACAAAAACACAGAGAAGAATAAAGAAGAGAAAGATATCATGGAGAACACGAAGACACAGCAGAGAAAAAATCCAACATGTGAAAAAAATAAAAACATATTGAAGGAAGCATTTATAAAATCCATCCCAATCCTGTGCAGCTATCTGTTCGTCAGTATGGCTTATGGAATTATGATGGAAGAAGCAGGCTTTCACTGGTATTATTCCCTGTTGGTCAGCATGTCGGTGTATACCGGTGCCTTTCAGTTTGTGTTTGTGACACTGCTTTCCAGTGGTGCATCCTTTCTGACGATTGCCCTGACCGCATTTTTGATGAATAGCCGTCAGAGTTTTTATGCCCTGACCTTTGTGGATGAATTTGCAAAAATGGGAAAACGAAAATTATACATGATCCATACGATGACGGATGAAACTTACGCGGTGAACTGTTCGCTGACGGAGCAGGGAGAGACGAAACGTGGTCTGATGTTTTTTGTGGCCTTGTTCAGCCGGTGCTACTGGATGATCGGAGCCGTGCTGGGTGGAGTGTTAGGTCAGCTGCTTCCTTTTGATATGGAAGGGATTGATTTCTGCATGACTGCACTGTTTGTCATTATTTTTATCGATCAGTGGGAAAAAGCAAAAAGTCATTTCCCGGCGCTGATCGGACTGGCGGCGGGAATTGTGTGTCTGCTGATCGTGGGACCGGATTATTTTCTGCTTCCGTCTCTGATCATTACGTCAGCAATTCTGATGATTTGGAATTGCAGAAAGGAGCGTAGCGAGGATGCTGATAATGTCGCATAGTACAGTAAAAACAGTGACAGCTGCAATGACAAATATCACAGCTGGCGCAGGTGATCGCACCAGATATGTTCTGTTGGCCATTTTGCTGGCTGCGATAATTACCTTTTCATTACGTGCACTGCCGTTTCTGATTTTTCACGGAGAACGGAAGATGCCGGAGTTCCTGGTAAAACTGGGGGCAGTGCTTCCGGCGGCGATTATGGCCGTGTTGATCGTGTATTGCCTGAAAGGAATTGCCACTGACTGGAGAAGCAACGCACTGCCACAGATTCTTGCGGTATTGACGGTGGGAATCAGTTATAAATGGAAACATAATACGCTGATCAGCATTGTGGCCGGAACCGCAGTTTATATGATATTGATACGAATTTTTTAAAGTTTCTTTTTTAACATTTCCGGATTAGACGCATACGTAAGTGCCACTTCCGGAGCAACTTTTCCTTCTCTGACAAGCATCTGCAGACTGTAGTCGGTGGAATGCATGTCTTCTTTATTTGCGGAATATACGGTTCCGTCGATCTGCGGAATCTTGTTATCCCGGATCATATTTCGAATGGCCGGTGTCACGGTCATGACCTCAAAGGCAGGAACCTGAGTGCCGTCCACTGCAGGAACCAGCTGCTGGCAGATGACCGCCTGAAGCACCATGGAGAGCTGGACTGCGATCTGACGCTGCTGATTGGCCGGAAAGACATCAATGATACGGTCCACGGTATTGGCAGCACCGATGGTGTGCAGGGTGGAAAATACCAGATGACCGGTCTCGGCCGCTGTCATGGCCACGTCGATGGTCTCGTAATCACGCATTTCTCCAAGCAGGATGACATCCGGGCTCTGACGCAGGGAAGCGCGCAGGGCTTTGACATAGCTCTGGGTGTCGATGCTGATCTCGCGCTGACTGACGATACTTTTATCATGACGGTGCAGGTATTCGATTGGATCTTCCAAAGTAATAATATGTTTTTCCATGGTATGGTTGATCTGGTTGACCAGGCAGGCAAGGGTCGTTGATTTTCCACTGCCGGCCGGACCGGTGACCAGAACCAGACCTTTTGATAATCCAGCAAATTCCATGACGGACTGCGGAATGCCGATATAGTTCGGATCCGGCAGTTCAAAGGTGATGACACGGATGACTGCGGAAAGGGCACCACGCTGTTTGTATGCACTGACACGGAAGCGGGACAGACCCGGAACAGCAAAGGAAAAATCGTCATCGCCGCGTTCCAGCAGGATGGAGATATCACGGTTTCCGGCTAATGTATAGATATCTTCCACGCATTCCTGTGTCTCTTTCGGCATCAGTTTGTCTTCATGCTCCCGGAGAATCCGGCCATTGGCGCGGTAGGAAGGTGGAAGACCGGCGACAATAAAGATATCCGATGCATGATCTGTGACTGCTTTTTGCAGTAATTCAGTTACTTTCATAATAAATCCCTCATTTTAATCTTCAGGAGCAGTCTCGGAAACTCTATAAGTTCCATATTTCAGCTCTTTTTTATTGTTCAT
>CAVKTR010000125.1:0-6887 GCA_963659325.1 Dysosmobacter segnis | reverse complement strand
TTCAGAACTGCTCTTTTTCTCTACTCTGAATCTGATACTTTCCTTATGAATTATAATACATGAAAAAAGTGCTGTTTGCGATACGATTTTACAGTTTTTGGGAAGAAAATCACTATTTTTTCAAAATGGTATGAGATACAATACAGACATAGTTAAGAAGTGCCATGAAATGAGTTGAGCGAAATCGTGAATCTGGTTTCATGTGCATTTAATGTGAAGTTCGTTTGAGATGGAAGTATAAAAAGTGGGAATTGAAAGGGGAAGAGATGAGTATGAAAAAAGAAGTTATGGTGGATATGACTTCCGGACGTATCGCACCGCAGATTCTGAAGTTTGCGATGCCGGTATTGCTGGGATTGATTTTTCAGAGAATTTATAATTTTGCGGATTCGTATATTGTTGGTCACTTTTTGGGTGACAATGCGCTGGCGGCAGTTAGTGTGGCAGGCGTTGGCATGTATCTGATGTTTTCGCTGATCATTGGTTTGACTACCGGTGTGACGGTGGTTATGTCGCAGTATTACGGTGCAAAGGAAGAGGATAAAGTGGTAAAAACATTTTTTTCTTCTATCTATATTGCACTTGGTATGACGATCATCGTTACGGTGGTTGGTCTGATCGTGACGAAACCGCTGTTGATCGTGCTGCAGACGCCGGATGAAGTGCTGGATCAGGCGGTGTTGTATCTGAGACTGATCTGTGCGGGGTGTATCGGAACAATGCTGTACAACTGGATCTCTGCGGTATTGCGGTCTCTGGGAAATTCAGTGGTTCCGCTGGTGTTCCTTGGAATTTCCAGTATGCTGAATATTGTGTTTGACGTATTGTTTGTGGCCGTGATTCCATTCGGTGTTGGCGGCGCGGCATTTGCTACTGTGCTGGCGCAGATTGTTTCCGGTGTGGCGTGTCTGCTTTATGCATGGAAAATTCTGCCGATGCTGCGGATTCGCAGGGATAAATTGAAACTGGATACATATATTGGAAAACAGATGCTGGTGTATGGTCTTCCGGCGGCTTTGCAGATGAGTATTATTTCTATTTCAGATATGACCTTGCAGGCGGTTGTAAATACCTATGGAACGACGCTGGTGGTAGCTTACGGTGTCTGCGTAAAAGTAGAAGGACTTGGAATGCAAGTGGGCGATGCGTTGGGAACCGCACTTGGAACCTTTACCGGACAGAACACAGGAGCGAAAAATATTCCGCGGATCAAAGCAGGTTTTCGCACGACGTTTGTGCTGAATGCCATTGGTTATGCGATCGTTTCGCCGCTGATTTTTATTCTGGCTCCGTTTATCATGCGGCTGTTTACAGATAATCAGGAAGCAATCGGCTATGGTGTGGAATACATGCATATTTTTGCACCGTTTTTGATCGGTGTTGGAGTTCTGACACTGTTTCATAATCTGCTCCGTGCGGTTGGTGATGTCAGGATCACGATCTGGATGGGGATCAGTGAGGTTATCACACGAATCGGTTTTGCATTTTTGTTCTCCTATCTGTGGGGCTATCATGGACTTTGGTGGGTATCACCGCTTACATGGTGGTGCGCAGCAGGTGTCGGCGGTTTGAGATACCTGAGCGGCGTTTGGAAAAAGAAGATCGAAACGGCGATTCCCTTATAAAAATGTAAGTGTATGTGAATAATTCCCTCATAAAAGTGTGATTATATAAAAATAATCTCCTTATGAAAGTGCAGGAAATGTAAAAATACGTTTATCTCTGCATTGACTTTTAAAGTGTGCTTTGTTATCATTGATTTCAGTGTGCAAGGCACACTTTTTTTCTGCAAATTTATTTAGAGTATATGTTTATATTTACTTGGATTTATTGAGAATATTTTCCGGAATAGTATGGAAAAGTCATGTTTGTACAGATTTGAAGTAAATAGAATGAATATAATAGACTCTGAATAACATGTTTTTATTGGAAAGGAAATATATGAGTACAGTTTTATTTGAAGATTTAGATTTAAATCCGCAGATTCTGCGGGCAATCAAAGAAATGGGATTTGAGGAGGCAACTCCGATCCAGGCACAGTCCATTCCGGCTGTCATGAGCGGCAGAGATGTCATCGGACAGGCGCAGACAGGAACCGGAAAAACCGCGTCATTCGGTATTCCGCTGCTTCACAAGGTAGATCCGAAGCTGAAAAAAACACAGGCGCTGATCTTATGCCCGACCCGTGAGCTTGCGATCCAGGTATCCAATGAGTTACACAATCTGGCAAAATACACCCACGGTATCAAAATTCTTCCGATTTACGGTGGACAGGAAATTGGCAAACAGATTCGTTCCTTAAAAGGCGGCGTACAGATCATTGTTGGTACACCGGGTCGTGTGATGGATCATTTAAGAAGAAAAACCATCCGCTGTGATCATATCCATACCATTATTCTGGATGAGGCAGATGAGATGCTGAACATGGGATTCCGTGAGGACATCGAAGAAGTATTGAAATATCTTCCGGAAGACCGTCAGACAGTTCTCTTTTCCGCAACTATGCCGAAAGAAATCATGGAGATCACAAAACAGTATCAAAAAGATGCGTTGACCATCAAAGTGGTAAAAAAAGAGCTGACTGTTAAAAATATCGAGCAGTATTACTATGATGTAAGAAGAAAAGATAAGCTGGATATTTTGACAAGACTTCTGGATGTATATGATCCGAAGCTCTCCCTTGTTTTCTGTAACACAAAACATATGGTAGACGAACTGGCAAACGAGCTGCAGAATCGTGGCTATTTTGCAGAGGGTCTGCATGGTGATATGAAACAGCAGCAGCGTGACCGTGTTATGAGAAACTTCCGTAACGGAAAAACAGAGATTCTGGTGGCAACAGACGTGGCTGCCCGCGGTATCGATGTTGATGATGTGGAGGCAGTATTTAACTATGATCTGCCGCAGGATGACGAGTATTATGTTCACCGTATCGGTCGTACCGGCCGTGCAGGCAGAACCGGAAAAGCATTCTCTTTTGTAAAAGGAAAAGAAGTTTACAAATTAAAAGAGATCATGCGTTACTGCAAGACAAAAATCTATGCACAGCCGATTCCGTCCATGCGTGATGTTGAGGAAGCAAAATGCGACAAGATCATGGAGCAGTTAGACCAGATCATTGAAAATGAAGATTTGACCAAGATGGTAAATATGGTCGAAGCGCAGATCAATAATGGTGATTACACAGCTATGGATCTGGCAGCAGCATTTTTATATCAGGCACTTGGAAAAGCAGACCGCGAAGGGGTAAAACAGGACAACTTTGATTTCTCTGATACCGGTGCAGAAGATGGAATGGTTCGTCTGTTCATCAATATCGGTAAAAAACAGCGCGTGCGCCCGGGTGATATCCTTGGAGCAGTTGCCGGTGAGTCCGGAATGCCGGGTGATCTGGTTGGAGCGATTGATATGTTCGATAGTTATACTTTCGTGGAGGTTCCGAGAGAGTATGGTGCGGCTGTGCTGAAGGCGATGAAAAATGCGAAGATTAAAGGAAAGAGCATTAATGTGGAGCCGGCGAATGCGAAATAGGGTTTTTTTTTTTTGAACGGCGGCATTTAGGTTGTGAAGCGGCAGGGATTTAAGTCGTGAAAGAAAAAGAGGTTTAAATTGTATCACGCGAACTAAGACGTCCGCTTTGATAAAATTTAAACCTCTTTTTCTATATCAGATTATGAACTGCCGTAATATCATTTAATGAGCCGCCGCAGGGAAAGCCTTCAAAATGGCGTGTAGATCTGTAGAAATGTACAGAAGGATACCAAGGGAGTTCTTGAATAAGATATTATAATAAGGCGATATATTATTTTTATGTATGTAAATTGGAACTGAAAGGAAAGAACCGAATGCAAGACGGTAGAGCAATTTTCGTTATCGGAGCGAGCATAGCCCGCCTCCGTGAGTGTGTCTGAGCCGACAGCTGGTTTTGCTGTCGGCGAGTTCACGGGAGGAGGCGGAGATAAGCGGCGCAGCGAAGATAGAAAATTGTTCGTGTCTGCATTCGGTTCTTCCTTTCAGTTCCTTTATATAAAAATAAGCTCACATCATTTTCCAGCGTTCCGCAGGGCTTTCAGCGCTTGCCCACCCATCGGGTACAGAGCAATCAGGTTAAAGATCGTCATGAGACCTACACCGACATCACCGAGATCCCAGACGGTGGTGTAGGCCGCAAGCCCGCCGATGAACAGCATAACAAGCGCCAGTATTTTGTAAGCGGTCTGGAAGCACCATTTGTTTCCAAAAAGATATGCCACATTGGAACGCGCATAGAACAGGATTCCGATAAAGGTGGAAAAACTGAACATGGCGAGGGTGGCAGCAATAAAGATCGTGCCAAAGGTTCCAAGGTGGTATTGCATAGCTGTCTGCAGCAAGTCCATTCCGACAAGTCCGTTTGTCAGATCCTGTGGAACGAGCAGCAAAATCATAGCGGTACAGGTACAGATAACGATGGTGTCGATAAATACGCCAAGTGCCTGCACCAGACCGATTTTTACCGCATTGTCACTTTTTGCAGCGGCAGCAGCGCATGGTGCGGAACCGGAACCGGCTTCATTGGAAAACAGTCCACGTTTGACACCGTTCATCAGTACGGCACCGAATCCACCCGCAGCAACCTGGCGGATGCCGAAAGCTTCCTGAAAAATCCGGGTGAACACAGCGGGCATCTGACCAATATGTGTAAAAATAATAATTAACGTAAAGATAAAGTACGCACAGGCCATGATCGGAACCAGAACATCCAGAACCTTTACTGTTGCATTTTTCCTCAATACGATAATGGCTGCCAGAACGACCAGTACAATGGTAGTCGCCAGTGGCGGAATGGAAAATGCATTTTCAAAAGCGGATGTCACGGAGTTGCTGATTACCTGGCTGATGCCGCACCAGCAGATCAGACCGGAAATGGCAAAAAGTACTGCGATCACAGAGTATTTGCGGTAAGTGCCGTCTTTTCTTTTTGCAAAAAAGTGATGCATATAATAAGCTGGTCCGCCGTGGAAACCACCGTAAAGCGGATCTTTTTCTTTGTGAAGCTGTGCAAGTGTTCCTTCAATAAAGGCAGTGGAGGAACCAAGCAGTGCTGTGATCCACATCCAGAATACAGCTCCGGCACCACCGGCGGAAATTGCAGCTACAACGCCCACCAGATTTCCCATGCCGACACGAGTGGCGGTGGAGACGATCAGTGTCTGAAAAGAAGACAGACCGCCGTGTTTGTCGCCTTTTTCAGTCAAGGCCCGAACCATATCCGGAAAAAGCCGGATCGGAAGGAATTTTGTGCGGATAGTGAAGTAAATTCCGGTCGGAATCAATAGGATAACTAAGAGTGGTAGTCCTAATGTACCGCCGCCGGGTAGCGGTAAAGTGACCAGGTCTCCCCATAAAAAGTTGTATATAAATTCAATAATGGCTGTCATGTTTCATAATCCCCCTGAATGATGATTCAGCCAGTATAACATGTTTATATATAAACGTCAATACGTTAAAGTGCGACACTTCAACGTGCGAAAAATAAATTGTTTCGGGTAATTGTGTGATTTTATAAAGAAGGTTATGAAAAGGGACTCTGCGATTTTGTCTCGTCCGCTAACAATCGCTGGACAAGAAAAAATAGCCAGAGTCCCTTTATTCACGTCGTGTGAGAAAATCACACAATTACCCTTACGTTGTGCGGCGCATACAGTTTATTTTTTGAAATTATAACTGCTAAGTCGTATGCGCAAATCCAAGATAAAGTATGTTGTATGCCATTATGTAAATAACTATAATTTCTATAACGTAAATAAAAAATCAGAGAACATTTTCTCAACGAACGATTCAGAGAACGACTGAGTTTTGCGAGTTTTGCGCGAGTGGGAAACGACCAGCTTTTATCGGAGTTGGGAACGAGCGCGATAAAACCGAAGCAAAACGAGGGGAGTGAACGGCTAGTGAGTGAGAAAATGTTCTCTGATTTTGATTTCACATATTAAATTATAGCCAATACTATGAACAAAAGTTTAGCCGACAGAAACTTCTCCGGAAAGAACTTTTTTGTAATCTTCGTAGTTCTTTTTCAGAAGTTCCGGTGTATTCAACTCATACGGACATTTCTTCATACACTGACCGCATTCAAGGCAGTTTTCAATTTTCTTCATTTCTTCCTGCATCTTCGGAGTCAGCCATCCCGCACTCGGAGCACGGCGCAGCATCAGTGACATTCTTGCGCACTGATTGATCATGATACCAGCCGGACATGGCATACAGTAACCACAGCCACGACAGAAATCACCCGTCAGATCCTGTTTTTCTTTTTCGATATAAGCAGAAATTTCCGCATCCATAGCAGGCGTATTTTCCATATAAGAAAGCCACTCTTCCAGCTCGGTCATTTTCTGGATTCCCCAGATTGGCAGAACATTGTCAAACTGCGTCATGTAGGCCATAGCCGCTTTGGAGTTGTGGATCAGTCCGCCAGCAAGACCTTTCATGGCAATAAATCCCATGTTCTGCTTAGAACAGGCTTCTACCAGATGAAGTTCCTGCTCGGAGGAAAGATAGCTGAACGGGAACTGCATGGTTTCATACAGACCGGAAGCGACACATTCCTCTGCGATGCCGATTTTGTGTGCGGTGACACCGATGTGGCG
The DNA here is from genome assembly GCA_963659325.1 of Dysosmobacter segnis. Taxonomy (GTDB): domain Bacteria; phylum Bacillota; class Clostridia; order Lachnospirales; family Lachnospiraceae; genus Eubacterium_I. Next base: position 255 of record CAVKTR010000125.1, on the reverse strand, counting down.
GATCATGCCCTGCTCCTTGGCTTTCAGCATGCACTCATACATACCGGTTCCGTCTTCCGGGCGGTAGCACTGGTTGACGCAGTGGAACTGGTACAGATCGAGATAATCTGTTTTTAATAATTTCAGGGATGTCTCTAACTGTTTCCAGAAGTCATCCGGATTGGTTGCCATTGTCTTGGTTGCGATATAGATTTTGTCGCGCATATGTCCAAAGGCTTCGCCCATTTTTTCTTCGCTGTCGCTGTAGGCGCGGGC
>CAVKTR010000124.1:0-7092 GCA_963659325.1 Dysosmobacter segnis | reverse complement strand
TGACACTGAATTCAGCGGGAATGGTGATCGCCGCATTTGCGGGTTCTCTGATCGCTATGGGATTTGTTCTGTTGATTTCTTTTCGGGTGTCAAAAATGTCGCTGCTGGTAGTCTGTGGTATTATGATCGGTTATATCTGTTCGGCCATTACTGATTTTTGTGTGACCTTTGCGGATGATTCCAATATCGTAAATCTGCACAACTGGTCACTGGGAAGTTTTTCAGGAATGACATGGGATAATGTGCGGATGATCCTGTGGATTGTGGCAGTTACGATGGCGGTCACTTTTTTCCTGGCAAAACCAATCGGGGCGTATCAGCTTGGCGAATCTTATGCCAGAAATATGGGCGTAAATATTAAAGCACTGCGGATTGGACTGATCCTGCTGTCGAGTATGCTTTCCGCCTGTGTGACGGCCTTCGCAGGGCCGATTTCTTTCGTTGGTATTGCGGTGCCGCATCTGGTAAAACTGATCACGAAAACGGCAAAACCAATTATTATGATACCGGGATGTTTTCTGTGCGGCGCAGTGGTGACGTTATTTTGTGACGGAATCGCCCGGACGGTATTTGCACCGACGGAGATCAGCATCAGCTCCGTAACGGCGGTATTCCTGGTACCGGTAGTCATTGCAGCAATGCTGAGAAAGCAGGGGAACAGATGATGGAGCTGAGAACAGAAAATCTTGTGGTGGGATATGATAAGACGCCACTGATCAAAGATGTAAATTTAAAAGTTGTTTCCGGGCAGGTTCTGACACTGATCGGACCAAACGGTGCCGGAAAATCTACTATTTTAAAAACCATTACCCGGCAGTTAAAACGCATTGGCGGAACGATCTATCTGGGACAGGAATCCATGAACAACATGCGGGACAGCGATGTTTCGAAAAGTCTCTCCATGGTTATGACGGAACGCCTGCAGACGGAGCTTCTGACAGGACGGGATGTGGTGGCTTCCGGGCGCTATCCTTATACCGGCCGGTTTGGAATTTTATCCAAAGAGGACTGGGAAAAAGTAGACGAAGCCATTGCACTGGTGCATGCGCAGGATGTGCAGGATCAGGATTTCCGGAAAATGAGTGACGGTCAGCGGCAGCGTCTGATGCTTGCCCGGGCAATCTGTCAGGATACTGATATCCTGTTGCTGGATGAGCCGACGTCTTATCTGGATATGGGATTTAAGCTGGATATTCTGGCAAATATCCGGATGCTTGCCAGAGAACGGAATCTGGCGATCATCATGTCGTTACATGAGCTGGATCTGGCACAGAAGGTGTCAGATACCATTGCCTGTGTGAAAGGCGATCATATCGACCGCATCGGTACACCGGAGGAGATTTTTTCCGGGGATTATGTACAGCAGTTGTACGGTGTGACAGAGACGGCATTTGATCCGGTGACAGGAGAAGTCTTTTTGCAGGGGGCAAAATCGGAGCCGAAGGTGTTTGTCATTGGCGGTGGCGGAAGCGGTATTGCGGCATATAATCGTCTGCAGCGGGAAAATGTACCTTTTGTGGCAGGTATTTTGCAGGAAAATGATGTGGAATATCCGACGGCCAGAGCACTGGCTGCAGAGGTGGTTTCACAGAAAGCGTTTTATCCAATTGAAGAGACACAGATTGCAGAGGCAAAAAAATGGATGGATCGGTGCGAAAGTTGTATCTGTACCTTGCCACCAGAGGCATTTGGACCTTTAAATGAGACGAATCGGGAATTACTGAAATATGCAAAAGAAACCGGGAAGATTACTTCGGTTTAAGCTTTTCATTCCTATCGGAGCGTGGTAAGAATATTTTCTTGAAAATAAATGCTGGTATGCAGAGCACAATAAGGATAAAAAACAGAAAAAGATATATAGAAAAAAGTCGTTGGCACTCTTAAAAAAGAATGTCAGCGACTTTTTTGTTACTTAGTTTTCTTTTGTACTGCTTTCGAAACTGTATTCATTTCCCGGAAGGATCGCATTTAATACGATACCAACGATCGCTGCCAGAGCAAGGCTGGTCAGTGTAATGGCTGTACCTCCAACATGGAAAGTCAGACCATCTGAGAAACCAAGACCGCAGACAAGGATGCAGGCTGCGATAACAAGGTTACGGGATTTTGTCAGGTCTACTTTATTCTCAACAACGTTGCGGATACCGACAGCGGAGATCATTCCGTAAAGGATGAAGCTGATACCACCGATGATCGCAGCCGGAAGAGAACTGATGATCTCTGCCATTTTCGGGATGAAACTTAAGATGATCGCATAAAAAGCTGCCAGACGGATAACCTTCGGATCATATACACGGCTCAGTGCCAGTACACTTGTATTTTCACCGTAAGTTGTGTTTGCTGGTCCACCGATCAGAGCGGAGAGGGCAGTTGCAAGACCATCACCAAGCAGTGTGCGGTGAAGTCCCGGATATTCGATAAAGTTTTCACCAACCGTTGCGGAGATGGCGGAAATATCACCGACATGCTCCATCATGGATGCGATGGCGATCGGGGCCATTGCAAGGATGGCTGTGATATTGAATTTGCAGAGGAAGAACTGCGGTACTCCCACGATAGCTGCATTAGCAACACCGCTGAAGTTTAAGATGGCACTTCCGTCTGCACAGGTCATTCCTGCAGCATTCATGATCAGGGCAGCCACATAGGATACGACGATACCCATCAGGATCGGGATGATCTTGAACATTCCTTTGCCCCAGATATTAAAGATAATAACGGTAGCAAGAGCGATCAGTGCCAGTGGCCAGTTGGTGGAGGCATTTGAGATCGCGGAAGGTGCAAGGCTCAGTCCGATACAGATGATGATTGGTCCTGTTACAACCGGCGGAAGGAAACGCATCACGCGACGTACGCCGATAACCTTGATGATCAGGGATAATACCAGGTAGAGCAGACCGGCGATCAGGACACCACCACATGCATATGGAAGTTTTTCACCGTAGCTCATGTTTGCAAAAATTCCGGTATCCAGATTTGCAACAGTCTGGAAACCACCCAGAAATGCAAAGGAAGAACCGAGAAATGCAGGCACTTTAAAACGTGTCATTAAATGGAACAGCAGAGTTCCGATTCCGGCGCAGAACAGTGTTACCTGAATGGATAAACCTTCGCCGTGGAAATAGGTGTTTACCAGAACCGGAACAAGGATCGTTGCACCGAACATGGCAAACATATGCTGAAGACCGAGGATCAGCATTTTCGGAAGCCCAAGCGTTCTGGCATCATAGATGCCGTTTTCGTTTGTTTTCATAAATTCATTCTCCTACTATTTTTATGATGATTTTATGGTTGCGGATCTGACAATATACAAAGCGTTCATATATCAGACTCTAACGAAATAGTATAACGGAAATCTCAGGAGAGAACAATGAAAAAAATCATTTCTGGTGCTTTATTCCGGTTGACTTATCATCGGTAATCCGTTATCCTTGAAGAAACGAGAAGTCTGATTAGGAGGTTTTTTAATGGAAAAAATGGAAAACGTATTTATCATGGATCATCCGCTGATCAAGCACAAAATATCTATGATCCGTAACAAAAATACAGGAACAAATGAGTTCCGTAAACTGATTGAGGAGATCGCCGTACTGATGGGATATGAGGCACTTCGCGATCTGCCGACCGAAGATGTGGAGATCGAGACTCCGATCGAAAAATGCAAAAGCCCGATGATCTCCGGTAAAAAACTGGCCATCGTGCCGGTTCTTCGTGCAGGTCTTGGTATGGTAAACGGTGTGACGACTCTGGTTCCGTCCGCAAAGATTGGACATATCGGTCTGTATCGTGATCCTGAGACACATGAGCCGCATGAGTATTACTGCAAATTGCCGGATCCGATCGACCAGCGTCTCATCGTAGTGGTAGATCCGATGCTTGCAACTGGTGGTTCTGCTGTGGCAGCGGTAGATTTTATCAAAAAACATGGCGGAAAAAATATCAAATGCATGTTTGTTATCGCTGCACCGGAAGGTGTAAAGAAACTGCATGAGACACATCCGGATGTTCAGATCTATATCGGACAGCTTGACCGTGAATTAAATGATCACGCTTATATCTGCCCGGGACTTGGTGATGCCGGAGACCGTATTTTCGGTACAAAATAAAAAAGCGAAAAATAGTATGTGAACGCAGGATAAGCAAAGCGACTGCGTTCATGAGCAAGTAGCCAAAGCGGATTGCGAATGTCCGCTGTAGTGGCATACAAAAAAGGCGTAGGTATGCTTCGGCATGTCTGCGCATTTTCTTTTTGAGGAGGATTATCATGAAACTGCGAAAAAGAGGGTATGTGGGAACGACATCCACAGAAATGTCACAGCGTGAAAAAGACAATGCCATTCTTGCAAGAGAAGCAGCTGCGGAAGGCTTTGTATTATTAAAAAATGAAGCACAGACGCTGCCTTTGGAGCCGGGAACAAAAATCGGACTGTATGGTGCGGGAGCGGTACGCACTATCAAAGGAGGAACCGGTTCCGGAGATGTCAATAACCGGTATAATGTCAATATTTATGACGGATTGAAAAATGCAGGATTCGAGATCACGAGTGGAGCGTGGCTGGATGGGTATGACAGCTGTTATGTGCAGGCGCGGGAGAGCTGGAAAGCAGAAATTTTCCGAAAACTGAAGGAAGAGTGTGATGGAAACTTTTTTGAAGCTTATTCCACAACGCCGTTTTCCATGCCGGCAGGAGCTGCCATTGATGCAGAAGCGGCAAAAGCAGATGGCGCAGATGTTGGCATTTATGTGCTTGCCCGAATCGCGGGAGAAAATGCAGACCGCCGGGATGAGCCGGGGGATTACTATATTACAGAAGAAGAACGGGCACAGATCGCAGTGTTATGTGAAGCCTATGAAAAAGTCATTCTGGTGGTAAATACCGGTGGCTTGATCGACCTTGCTTTTACCGATGAATTTTCCAACATTACAGCAATTTTGCAGTTTGTGCAGGCAGGTCAGGAGGGCGGCAATGCGCTGGCAGATGTGATCTCCGGCAAAGTAACTCCTTCCGGAAAAATGACGGATACATGGGCATTGGACTATATGGATTATCCGAATGCGGCATATTTCAGCCACAAGAGCGGCGATGTTTACCGGGAAGAATACAGAGAAGGCATTTATGTCGGATACCGATACTTTGATACTTTTGATGTTCCGGTGCGTTACAGCTTTGGCTATGGTTTGTCTTATACAGATTTTGACATAAAAGTAACAGGCGTTTCGAAAAAAACATCAGCACAGGGAAGAACATCATTTTCGGTTTCTGTGGATGTGACAAATATCGGAACAATATATTCCGGAAAAGAGGTCGTGCAGGTTTATGTTTCCTGTCCACAGGGAAAACTGCCAAAAGAATTTCGCCGTCTGACTGCTTTTGAAAAAACAAAACTTCTGGCGCCGGGTGAGACACAGTCACTGGAATTGAACACAGATATTTATGGCCTTGTCTCCTATTCGGAAGAACAGGCAGCATGGATACTGGAGGAAGGTATGTACGGTATCTGGATTGGAAATTCCTTATCCGAAGCGGTTCTTTGCGGCAGATTCCGGTTGAATGAGGATAAAATACTGGTGCAGTGTGAACATATTTGTCCGTTAAAAGAAAAACTGGAAGAATTGCAGCCAGATAAGGAGAAACTGGAAGAAAAACAGAATGCCTGGATACAGGAAGCAAATAAGGAACAATTGCCATACTTCCGGATCTGGGCGGAGAATCTGCCGACAGCGAACGTTATATATCAGGAATTGCAGGATCATTATCCGGACAGAGCAGGTGAGATCGTGGATCAGTTGTCCACAGACGAACTGATCGCTTTGGCAACCGGAGATCCGGCAAAAGATCAGGGCGCAAGTGCCCTTGGCTCCGCAGGACAGACCGTTCCGGGAGCAGCGGCAGAAACTGTCAACGCAGCAGAAAAAGATCCATACAATGTGGCAAGCATCGTACTTGCTGACGGACCGGCAGGCCTGCGTCTGCGCAGTACCTACCAGGTGCGGGAAGACGGAAGTATTGATGGAGGAGATTTCCTGGATGGTTTTGAAAACGGCTATTTTGCAGAGCCGAAGGAACCGACGGGAACCGTATATCATCAATATTGTACGGCCATTCCGGTGGGAACCTTACTGGCGCAGAGCTGGAATCTGGATCTGATGAAAAAACTTGGTCATATGATCGCCGGAGAAATGAACGAATTTGAGGTAACCCTGTGGCTTGCACCAGGCATGAGCCTGCACCGGAATCCGCTGTGCGGAAGAAACTTTGAATATTATTCCGAAGATCCGTTGCTGGCGGGAATGATGGCTTCTGCCATGACACTTGGCGTACAGTCAGTACCGGGTTGCGGCACAACCATCAAACATTATGCCTGCAACAATCAGGAAGACAACCGTATGGGCTCTGATTCTATTTTGTCAGAGAGAACCCTGCGTGAGATTTACCTGAAAGGATTTGAGATTGCGATCCGCAATGCACAGCCGATGGCGATGATGACATCTTACAATCTGATCAACGGTGTACATGCGGCAAACAATTATGATATCTGTACAAAAGCTGCCCGTGATGAGTGGGGATTTGAAGGTTCCATTATGACAGACTGGACCACGACCACAGATTCTACCGCCGGAGAGTGTACGGCAGCAGGTTGTATGAAAGCCGGAAACGATATGGTTATGCCGGGAGATATGCGGGATTATGAAAGTATCCGCCAGGCATTAGAGGATGGTTCTCTGGATATCCGGGAACTGAAACGCTGCGTATACCATACGGTTAAAATCATACTGCAGTCAAATCAGTATGAAGATGCGGTAAGTTATGAAAAGCAGTTTAGAACATAAAGGCGCAGTTTTGAATCTGCTGGATGCGACTCTGACCTGGAACAGTCAACAGATCGAATTGACGAAAAATGAACTGAAGATTTTGCAGACGTTGATGGAACATAAGGAAAAAATCGTCAGCAGGGAAGAACCGCAGTACATCTGGCTGGGAATACGGGATACGGGCATTGGCATTCGCAGTGAAGATATTCCAAGAGTATTTGAAAAAGGATATACCGGGTTTAACGGACATGAGGACAAACGTTCCACAGGAATTGGAC
>CAVKTR010000123.1:0-7194 GCA_963659325.1 Dysosmobacter segnis | reverse complement strand
CGCAAAACTCAGTCGTTCTCTGAACCGCTCGTCGAGGAAATTTTCTCTGATTTTTTATTTATGTTATGAAATTAGTAACTATTTACATAGTAGTACACTACACATGCTATTCTTAATGTGCACATGCAACATAACATATATTCTGCCATTAACTTATGCGCATGCGTGGCACGACGTAAGGGTAAGCAGTGTGGTTTTTGCACAACCTACAGTAAAGGGACTCTAACTATTTTTGCAGTGTAAGTTTATGATTATTAGCAAAACGTATATGGCGCCAGGCAATCCTTCCTCGGCAAGCGATTGTTAGCTGCAGAGGCAGGATTGATGACTGGCGCCTTCACTAACCTAAATTCCAAACCACACAATTACCCGAAACAAGATTTATTGTTCCACCTGTTTCGCCAAAAACACCGCTGCCGCCTGCGCCAGCTTCCCTTGCACTTCCCCGACAGTATCCGGTGTTTCCGCGCTGCATAACGCTACCGCCCCAATGGCATCTCCCTCACAGATGATCGTTGCCAGCGCCTGCGTCTGATACGGCATATTATCATCAAGTGTCAGCTTCTGGCACTCATTTTCCTGCGCACCTGCCACCTGACATCCCCGTGCCTCGATGAACTGCTCCATCTCCCGGCTGACCGGTTTTCCGTCATAATTCTTTTTTCCATTTCCGGCCGCCGCGATGATGTGATCCCGATCCGTCACGCACACCAGACTTCCGGACGCAGCTGCCATGCTCTCTGCGTACTGTGCCGCAAACGTGCTCAATTCCCCGATGGGAGAGTATTTTTTCAACACCACCGCGCCATTCTGATCTGTAAAAATCTCCAGTGGATCTCCCTCACGAATACGCAGCGTCCGCCGTATCTCTTTCGGAATCACCACACGCCCCAGATCATCGATTCTGCGCACAATTCCTGTTGCCTTCATATGATAAAAACCTCCTGTTTCTCACATCTGATATACTTTCCATAATTTTGTTGTACATCTAGTATGTGGAAACAGAATCAGATTATACCAGAAATTTATTCCTCTTTATAATGCAGACAGATCAACTTCATAAACAAAGCTTTCCGGCTTCTGTACTTGATAAAACATAATCATGTACCACGGCAAATACTCAATATCATCTTCCACCTGAACATTATCTTTACAAAAAACGATCTTTCTGCCAAATTTCCATTTTTCTATCGTATTCACGCGATTTAACGCCGCATGCTTTTTGTAATCATTGCCAGACTTGATTTCCAGTAAGTCTACCTGAAGTCCATTTTGTACGACAAAATCCAGCTCACCATATTTTTTAGAATCAAAATAATTCAAGTGAAATCCATTCGCTTTGATTGCCTGCGCAAACACGTTTTCCAGTATGCTCCCCATATTTACTTCCAGATTTCCATTCAGGATATCAAACTGCACATTTTCCATGCAAGCGGCACAAAGTAATCCGGTATCACCCATAAACAGCTTGAATAGATTTCGCTTTTCATTCAACTGCAACGGTGCCTGTGGTTCCACGACATTATAAGCAGGCAGAGCTACACCGGCATCACTCAGCCATAAAAACGAATTTTCATACCGCATCATACGACCGTTTTCATCAATATGTGTCAGGAAAAATCTGCGATTTTTATCATTAAGCTGTGAAGGAATACTGTCAAAAATTGCTTTTATCTTGATTTTATCCGTCTCACTGGAATATTTTGATATATCCATGCGATACAGTTCCAAAATACTGCGCTGCGTCTCAATGACATGACCAATATCATGTGTCTCAACATACGTTTGAACAACCGCTGGCATGCCACCCACTACAATATAAGAATAAAACAGCTTTAACAGCGTTTCATGAATTGGCACAGGAACTTCCTCCTGATGTTTGTAGCACTTTCTGAGCAGCTGCAGCGTTTTGTCCTGTACCCCATTTGCCACCAGATATTCCTGAAAATTCATCGGATACATATAATAAATTTCTTCATATCCTACCGCATAAGACGCTACTTCTTTATACTTCACCCCAAGCAGCGAACCGGACTCAACATAATCAAACCGACCGTCTTCCACCAGAAACTTAATCGCACACCGCGCATTAGGACATTCCTGAATTTCGTCCAGAAAAATGAGCGTTTTCCCCGGAACAAGCTGCTGCATCTTAAAAGCCGTCAGATTTTCAATAATTGTATCTGCATCCAATTTTCCCTGAAAAATCTTTTCTGCCCCCTGATCCAGAATAAAATTGATTTCCAGAAAATGCTCATAATTTTCTTTTGCAAATGCCCGGATTGCCGTTGTCTTTCCGATCTGACGTGCTCCGATCACACATAATGCTTTCTTATTCTTTTCTTCTTTCCAGTCTGAAAGTTTCTGATATACATCTCTTTTTAACATTGCCTGTAACCCCTTTTCTTCTCAAGGTTTTTATGCTGTTGTCGCGTTCTAATATATAGTATTGTAACATTTTTCCATGTATATGCAATACTTTCCGTAACATTTTTCTGCACTTTTTAGCCCTATTCTGTAACATTTTTCTGTACTTTTTTGATACTGTTTTATAACGTTTTTCCGTACTTTTTAACCCTATTCTGTAACTTTTTTCCAAAAAAGGAACAAACCCAGATACCCGAGAATGTTCCTTTTCTTATTACATCGTTATTTTTTATGCTTCTGCCAGACTCTCCGTATCTTTATGTGTCCGATGCACATGCCGCCGCACGAAATAGAAGCAGATCACCTGCATGATGATCGTCAGGATCCATGACGCCGGATAGGAAATAAATAAAATTGACAAGGATCTGTGTGTCGGGAAAATACCGTAAATCCAGAAAATTCGTGTTCCTACCGTTCCGATGACAGATAAGATCATCGGCACTGCGGAATGTCCCATTCCTCGCAGCGCGCCCGGAAACAGATCCATCAAGCCGCAGAAGAAATACGTTACCGTTGTATACAGCAAAATCTCCATGGCACACTGGATGACATCCGGATCCGTCGTATAAATCTGCAGAATCTCCGGTCCAAACACATACACACCGACACCGATCACCAGTGAAACGCTGACCGTCAAAATGATGCAGTCACGCAGCACACGATCCATTCGTTTCAATTTTCCAACGCCGTAATTCTGACTGGTAAAACTCATGCACGCCTGTGTCACGGAATTGACGGATACATACAAAAATCCAAACAGGTTGTTCGCCGCCGTGTAGCCCGCCATCGCCGTAGAGCCAAAAGAATTTACGGAAGACTGCAGCAACACGTTTGACAAATTGATGACCGTACTCTGTATTCCCGCCGGGATTCCAACCTGAAAAATCTGCAGCATATATGCTTTTTTAATCTTCAGTTTTGAAAAGTACAGACGATAACTGCTGTCCGTCCGGTGCAGACACCGCAGAACAAGCACACAGGAAATCATCTGCGAAATAACAGTCGCAATACCGACACCTGCCACACCCATATCAAATTTGATGACAAGGATCAGATTCAACGCCGCATTCGTACAACCGGAGATCAGCAAAAAGATCAGCGGCCGCTTCGTATCTCCTACCGCACGCAGGATTGCTGCGCCGTAGTTATACAGCATAAAAAACGGCATTCCGCAGAAATAGATCCGCATATATAACGTGGACAGTTTGATAACATCGTCCGGTGTTCCCATCAGTTCCAGGGCACCTTTCGCAAAAATCACGCCGACAAATGCCATCACGATTCCGCTGATCAACGCCAGCATGATTGCCGTATGTACCGTTTCCGACATTTCTTTGTCACGGCCTGCCGCATAAAAACGAGCCGCCAGCACATTCGCGCCCAGTGAAATTCCAATAAATAAATTTGTAAAAACAGCGATCAGCGCTGTCGTAGAACCAACCGCCGCCAGTGCCTGGCTTCCACTGAAACGTCCCACAACAATGATATCCACTGCGTTGAACATCAGCTGCAAGACACCTGACAACATCAATGGCAGTGCAAAGGAGATCAGTTTATCCATGATCGAGCCATTGCACATATCAATCTCATACTTATTTTTCTTCACTCTCTTCTCTTCTTTCTAAACGAACTAAACCTAATATATACACCTATTAACCATATACCTGAGATTTCTTTCGGAATCTCATTCTAAAATATGCACAGAAAAACAACTTCTTTTCTGCTCATTTCACCTTTTTACTTAAAGTTCCATGTCAGACCGGATCGCCCAGCGCATTTTCGTAGAACGTGCACGACCGTTCTGTGCACACTCCTGCGCGGAAGGACGAATAACATCCTTTGCGTAATCCGTATAAATACCGGTCTTGTAACCATCCTTTAAGGCTTTCTTTACCAGACGGTCCTCTCCGGAATGAAACGTCAGGATTGCCACTCTTCCGCCCGGTTTTAATGCACCCGGAAGTTTCTCCATAAATTCATACAACACTTCAAATTCCCGGTTTACATCAATGCGAAGCGCCTGAAAAACTCTCTGGCAGGTCTTTTTCACCGTGTCTTTGCGCTCTTTCTCCGGCAGGAATTCTAGTGTTTTTTCGATGACCTGACGCAGTTTTGTCGTCGTATCAATGCGGTTTCCTCTGCGGATCTCTTTTACGATGGCCTCCGCGATCTCCTCGCAGTACGGCTCGTCTGAATTTTCATCCAGCATGCCAGCCAGCTCCTCAAAAGAAATATTGTCCAGACGTTCTGCTGCACTGATTCCTTTTTCCTGATTCAGGCGCAGATCCAGCGGTCCGTCCACTTTATAGGAAAAACCTCGTTTCGGATTGTCGATCTGCATAGAAGACACTCCAAGGTCTGCCAGAATAAAATCAAAACCACCAACTTCTTTTGCAATCTCATCAATGGTACAGAAGTTCTGCAGTTTTACCGTCAGCATATCCTCTCCAAATCCCTGTTCCGCCAGGCGCTTTCTGGCCTTTGCGGATTCTTCCGGATCCACGTCCGTGGCATACATGTGGCCTTCTCCATGAAGACACTCCATCATTGCTTTGGTGTGACCTCCATAACCTAAGGTCGCATCAAAACCAACCTGTCCCGGCTTGATCTCCAAAAAATCCAGGATTTCCTTTACCATAATGGAAATATGCATGCCCGCAGGTGTGTTCCCTTTTCGAATGACATGCTCAATGGTGTCCTGATATTTTTCAGGCTGTAATTCTTTGTATTTTTCTTCAAATTTTTTCGGATATTTTCCTTTATAACGCACACGTCGCTTGTGCGGTGTCTGTGTTTCGTTTTCCATAATTTTCCTTTCTGTACCTGGTCATAAAACACCTGTAAGAATTGCGTTCATCACACAATACCTACAGGTGTTTTGTTAAATAATTTAATTAGCGTTTTACGCCTACTTTTTTAAGTCAAGTGAATATTTTACCAGTCTCTCCAGCAGCTCCACACTGCCCTCAATACCATAGCATGCGCTGTTGATGCAGATATCAAAGTCTGCCGGATTGCCCCATTTCTTGCCGGTATAATAATCATAAGAAGTTTTTCTACGCTTGTCGTTGCGGCGGATGAATTCCTCTGCCTCTCTGCGGTCCTGCTGGTTGATCAGCATTTTTCTGCGCACACGGTTCTCATACGGTGCACCGATAAATACACTCAGACGTGGGATGTTATTTGTCATCAGTACATGACCACAGCTGCGTCCTACGATAACACAGTCACCGGCCTGCGCGATGGTTTTGATCACGCGGCTCTGTTTGATATAATGCGCATCCTTGCCACCGATACCAGGCATTTTTTCATCCATCTCATCGATCATCAGATCCAATACAGAATCATCATAAAAAGAAAATCCGAGTTTTTCTGCCAGTCTGGATCCAATCTCATGTCCGCCTGCGCCTGTCTCCCGGGCGATACATACCACAATATGATCCGTCTCCTTCTTATGCATCAACCCAAAGCGATCCTGTGTGAAATCTCTGGTAATCTGATCGCGGAAACCGTCATCTTCCAGTACTTTCATCATATCTTCGCACAAATGCTCATATCGGATAAAAAACTCTTCATACCGTCCGCCGCTCTCCTGAATGATTTTGATCATATTTCCGATCAGGATCAGTTCATCTTTGATCTTTTCTGAATCCTCTTTCTCGATATCTTTCAGGATCTGTTTCTCTGAAATATGCTTCGGCCCTGGGAAAACTTTACCCAGTTCACTTCCGGATGCCTCGTAAACCTCCGTATCTAACGTATAAAGACGTTCTGCCAGTTCCTGATAATTCAACCCATTTCCTTCTGCCTTCATAAATCAATTCTCCTTCCGCTGCAAACTCATTGTAGTATCCCCATCACTGTTTTTCAAAACGAGAGAATCCTGATTGTTATCAGTCTCATAAGTATATACTGATGATCCGCTTCCCCCGATCAGCTCAAATTGTTTTTTATCTGCCGCGTATTTCATATGTACGCCAAATACGAATGTGCCATCCGCACTCAGCTGAAGGTAAGCTCCACCCTCGGCTTCATATTCTGCATCAAATTCATCGTCTGTCATGATCTTGTCATCACCGCTTTTCAATGTCATAACCGTTCCGTTTGTAAAATCCGGTTCTTCACCGTCGGTGTATTTGCATCTTGTATAAGTTCCGTCGTCATTCTGCTGCAGTGCATATGCATCGTATGCGATCTGGCTGTCACTGCTGCTCTCCGCGTTTTCTTCTCCATAATAAATCAGGTTCAGAACCCGGTATCCACTCTCATTTGTAACCAGTTTATACATTCCAGTATATCCATAATCACAGTTGCCATCCTTATCCAGATCCATCTGAATCTTTACTGTATCTCCGGCTGTGTAAACACCATCAAATTTCACCTTTGATTTTACTGAAGCACTCGCTGTCTCTGCCGCAGCACTTCCATCCGTCGTTCCTGCATCTTTTGTTCCACATCCTGCCAGCGCGAGCATGGCGATCAGCAGTACACTCAGCAGCTTTCCTACGGTTTTTTTCATGATAAATATTCCTCCAAAACTTTATCCAGTTCACACGCGCCATTCGCAAAACGTCCTTTCAGGACTTCTCCGTAGCTACGCTACTACTTTTGCTCATAAAAAGGCGCTCCCTTCATCACCATATATCCAGTTAATTCCTCATGCAAGCATGATCATTAACTGAATACATGTGATGAGTGAACTGTAAGATATATTTTACCACTTTTGTCTATTTTTCACAAGCCATCACTACTTTTTTGCTGTTTTTT